>JASFQN010000020.1:0-24266 GCA_050115425.1 Gammaproteobacteria bacterium
CCAGATGCTGTTCCCACTGCCCGTCCTTGAGCTTGTCCTGTATAAGCTTGTCGGCGGTATCGGCATCCGGAATCCGGATCAGTGCCTCGGCCAGACACATCAGTACCATGCCCTCCTGGGAGGACAGATCGTACTGTTGGAGGAATGATTCGATGCCGGTGGGATCGGCATTTTCCCGCACGGCCCTGACGAGCTGCTCGGCTCGCTTCTGGATGCGTTCGCGCGCGGCATCGGATGGTCGCGCGATGGGCAGCAGATTGTCCACACAGGCCGTTTCGTCGGCCAGGTAGAGTTCATTCATGGCGGCGCGCAGTTCATTGAGCTGCGGACCGGTCCCGCTAAAGACCGCCTCGGGGGCGGTGACAGCATGTTTTTCGGCGGCTTGGACCATGATCGCTCCAGAAGCGGCAAGTGTGTGTGGGACCAGCGCACTGACGGCGCCGGTCGGTACGCGTCATTTTACTCTGGAAGCTGCCCCGGATGGGAGAACGGCGGCCTGCCGGCCGCCGTTCTGCACCGCGGGAAAGCCTGCTCAGAGATTGCCGACCACCGCGTCGGCAAAGTCGCTTGTCGAAACCTCGGTAGCGCCTTCCATCTGGCGGGCGAAATCGTAGGTCACGACCTTCTGGCCCACGGTCTTTTCGTAGGCCCGGGTGATGAGATCGGCGGCCTCCGTCCAGCCCATGTGTTCGAGCATGTTCACTCCGGAGAACAACAGCGATCCCGGGTTTACCTTGTTCTTGCCGGCATGCTTGGGGGCAGTACCGTGGGTGGCCTCGAACACGGCCACTTCGTCGCTCATGTTGGCGCCGGGGGCGATACCCACGCCACCCACCTCGGCGGCAATGGCGTCCGACAGGTAATCCCCGTTCAGGTTCATGGTGGCCAGGACGTCGAACTCGGCCGGGCGCAGCAGCATGTTCTGGAACATGATGTCGGCAATCGCATCCTTGATGACGATCTCCCTGCCGGTCTTCGGGTTTCGCATCGTCATCCACGGACCGCCATCCAGCAGTTCGGCGCCGAACTCCTCACGGGCCACGTCATAGCCCCACTTGCGGAAGGCACCCTCGGTGAATTTCATGATGTTGCCCTTGTGTACCAGGGTCACCGAGGCACGGTCGTTGTCGATCGCGTACTGGATGGCCATGCGTACCAGGCGCTTGGAACCGAAGGGGCTGATCGGCTTGATGCCAAGCCCCGCATCCTCGAAGAACTTCGCACCCATCTCGTTGCGCAGGAAGTTCGCCACCTTTTCGTTCTCTGGCGTGCCGGACTGGTATTCGATGCCGGCGTAGACGTCTTCGGTGTTCTCGCGAAAGATCACCACGTCAATGGTCTTCGGGTCGCGCAGCGGGCTGGGCACGCCATTGTAGTACTTGACCGGACGCACACAGGCGAACAGGTCCAGCTCCTGGCGCAGACTCACATTCAGCGAGCGGAAGCCCTCGCCGACCGGCGTGGTCAGCGGACCCTTGATGGAGACCACCAGGTCCTTGAGCGCTTCCTTGGTCTCGGCAGGGAAGTAATCACCGTCGTAGATGCCGGCGGCCTTTTCGCCCATGAACAGTTCGGCCCAGTGAATCTTGCGCTTGCCGCCGTAGGCCTTCTCCACCGCGGCATCCCAGATCTTGAGGCAGGCCGGCGTGATGTCCACACCGATTCCGTCGCCCTCGACGTAGCCCAGGATCGGCTCGTCCGGGACATTCAGCTTGCCGTCCTTGACGGTGATCTTTTCGCCGCCTTCCGGGAGTTTGATGTGTTTATAGGCCATTGATGCGACTCCTGAATTCCTGCCTGTGGATTCACTGCCGGGGGTGCCTTGCCCGCCGACTCAAAAGACCGCCATTGTAACGTATCCGGGCGGCGGATGTCCGGCCGGGTCGTGTCACGGGGCAGCTTTCGGAGATCCCCTGCAAGCGCGGAAACCGGGCCTCTACCGCCGGCCGCCGTCGCGAAGCGGCGTCAGGCGGCCGCTGCTCAGGTAACGCCGATAATCTTCCAGTATCAGGGCATGATCGAAAGCCAGTGGGGGGAGTTCGGCGGGATCGAAGACGTCCGCCCGGCGGGCATCGTCGGCAGCCTTTGGATCACCGGCCGCGTCAGCGACGAACACCGCGCTTACCGTGTGACCGCGCGGGTCCCGGGCCGGGTTCGAATAACAGCCCAGCAGACACACAAGACCGATATCAAGCCCGGTCTCCTCGCGCGCCTCGCGGATGGCGGCCTGTTCCAGTGTTTCACCGACATCCACAAAGCCTCCCGGCAGGGCCCAGCCCAGCGGCTCATGGCGGCGCTCTATCAGCACGATCGGCCGGTCCGGCCGGTCGACCAGGCGAATGATGGCGTCGACAGTGAGCAGGGGTGTGCGGGGTGCGGGCATGGCTATCTCCGGTCATTCACGGCCCGTGAAGCGTCGAATCTGGCGACGCGATTTCTTGTCCGGCCGCCTCTCCGGGCGCGGTGCGCCCGCCCGCGCAGTGCGACGCTCCTCGGCGCGGGCCTCGCGGGCGCTCCGGCTGTCCGCGGTCTCGCGGTAGAGTTGTTCAGCCACGCTGGCCGGGCCGCGCCGGTCGGAAAGGTGCTCGACCACCACTGTCCAAACCACGGTTCCCTTGCTGACCCGAAGGCGATCACCGGCCTGCAGGGTACGGGCGGGTTTGGCACGGGCGCCGTTGACATGCACATGACCGCCCTTGACTGCTTCACTGGCCAGCGAGCGGGTCTTGAAAAAGCGCGCGGCCCAGAGCCACTTGTCCAGCCGCACACCCTCGCGCGGGGCCTGCTCAGTCATCGGCCTCTCCGCATGCCAAGCAGGTCCCGCCGCAATTCAGGTGCCGACGTTTCCGGCGCCAGCCAGATGTCGAAAAATGCCCGGCCGAACTCCGGATCGCTGACCCGCTCGGTCTGCATGCCATTGTGGTAGAAAGTGGTGGCCACGCCGGGCTGGTAGAGGCCGACGATCTCGTCGCCCTTGCGCACGTCGGGAAACGCCGCGCCCATGAACTCGCGCCACTGTTCCAGAGTGGCCGGGTCCCTGAAGCCCAGTCGTCGCATCTGATCAATGCTGGCATCCACCAGCGCCTCCCCCTTGATGTCGCGCAGATAATGAATCTGCAGGGCGAATGGCCGGCTCCAGGAAAATCCCTCCGCCGGACTCCAGAGACGGGCACGATACACGTCAAAGAAAAACCGTGTATAGACGCCGCTGCCCAGCGGACGCAGTTGCGGCTCCGATTGCGTCACCGCGGGCGGCAGCACCACGCTGGCGGGCACCGGCTGCAGGACCAGTGCCAATAGCGCTATCATTGGCAACCTTTGGAGCCATTCCCGAATGTGCGCAGCCGGCGCCTTGTTCGGGCCGGCCCGGAATCGCGGCTGGTGCGGTGACCCTGTCGCGGTTTCGCACGCAATGGAGGATGCCCGGGCATCGATCGGTTGTTGATTGCGATCCATCGCCATTCCCTCCTCCACCGGACGGACTGTCCCCATACTGTTACAATTTGCGCACTTTTTCACCAGGAGGTCCACCGTGAAGCAGGCTTTTCTCGACCATCTCCGCACCCAGACCGAGGCGCTCCGTGATGAAGGCCTGTACAAGGCCGAGCGGGTGATCACCACGCCACAGCAGGCTGCCATAGGCGTCACCGACGGCAGCGAGGTCATCAACTTCTGTGCCAACAACTATCTCGGCCTGTCCAATCATCCGGAATTGGTGGAAAAAGCCCGCGAGGCACTCGAAACCTACGGCTTCGGCATGAGTTCGGTGCGCTTCATCTGTGGCACCCAGACAATCCACAAGGAGCTGGAAGCCCGTCTCAGCCGCTTTCTGGGCACAGAGGACACGATTCTCTACTCCTCCTGCTTTGATGCCAACGGGGGTCTTTTCGAAACCCTGCTCGACGAACAGGATGCGGTGATCAGCGACGCCCTCAATCACGCAAGCATCATCGACGGCATTCGCCTGTGCAAGGCCAGGCGCTTCCGCTACGCCAACAACGACATGGCCGATCTGGAGGCCCGACTCAAGGAAGCCGACGCCGCAGGGGCACGCTTCAAGCTGATCGCCACCGATGGCGTGTTTTCCATGGACGGCATTATCGCCAACCTGCAAGGGGTCTGTGATCTCGCCGACAAGTACGGCGCAATGGTCATGGTGGACGATTCACACGCCGTCGGCTTTATCGGCGAAAACGGGCGCGGCACGCCGGAACACTGCGGCGTAATGGATCGCGTGGACATCATCACCGGCACGCTGGGCAAGGCCCTGGGCGGCGCCTCGGGCGGCTATACCGCCGCTCGCAAGGAGATCGTGGAATGGCTGCGGCAACGCTCGCGCCCCTACCTCTTCTCCAACACGCTGGCACCGGTCATTGCTGCCACCTCGGTGCACGTGCTGGACATGCTCGAGGGTGACGACAGTCTGCGTCGCAAGTTGCGTGACAACGCCGCCTATTTCCGCGCCGGCCTGGACAAGCTCGGCTTCGATCTCGTGCCCGGCGAACATCCCATCATTCCGGTCATGCTGGGTGATGCCAGATTGGCCGGCACCATGGCGGACAAACTGCTCGAGCGTGGCATCTACGTGATCGGTTTCTCCTATCCCGTCGTGCCCAAGGGCAAGGCCCGTATCCGCACCCAGATGTCGGCCGCTCACGAACGCAGCCATCTCGACCAGGCCCTGGACGCGTTCGCCGAAGTCGGCCGCGAGCTGGGCGTGATCAACTGAATCAAAGGTTTCCCGGAAGGATTTCTGCATGAAGGCACTGCTCAAGAGCAAGGCGGAAGAAGGCATCTGGATGGACGATGTCTCGGTTCCCACGCCAGGCCATAACGACCTGCTGATCCGGATCCGCCGCACCGCGATCTGCGGCACGGACATCCATATCTACAACTGGGACGAGTGGGCGCAGAAGACGATCCCCGTTCCCATGGTGGTCGGCCACGAGTTCGCCGGCGAAGTGGTGGACATGGGATCGGAAGTCACCGGATTCGCGGTGGGCGACCGCGTGTCCGGCGAAGGCCATATCACCTGCGGCCACTGCCGGAACTGTCGCGCGGGCCAGCGCCACCTGTGCGCGAACACCGTCGGTGTCGGCGTCAATCGCCCCGGGTGCTTCGCCGAATACCTGGTCATTCCCGCTTTCAACGCCTTCAAGCTGCCTGATGCCATCACCGACGACATTGCCGCCTTCCTGGACCCACTGGGCAACGCCACCCACACGGCACTGTCCTTCGACCTGGTGGGAGAGGACGTCCTGATTACCGGCGCCGGTCCCATTGGCGTGATGGCGGCAGCCATCGCCCGCCACGCCGGGGCGCGCTACGTCGTGGTAACTGACGTCAACGATTACCGCCTGGAATTGGCCGAAAAGATGGGTGCCACACGAACCGTCAACGTCACCCGGCAAAGCCTGAACGAAACAGTGGCGGAACTGGGCATGACCGAAGGTTTCGATGTAGGCATGGAAATGTCGGGCAACCCGTCCGCCTTCCGCCAACTGCTTGACGCCATGCGCCACGGCGGCAAGGTGGCCCTGCTCGGAATCCCGCCCACCGATACCGCAATTGACTGGAACAAGGTGATCTTCAAGGGCCTGGTGATCAAGGGCATCTACGGGCGGGAAATGTTCGAGACCTGGTACAAGATGGCCGCCATGCTCCAGAGCGGACTGGACGTGACCCCGGTGCTGACCCATCATTTCCCGGTGGATGATTTTCAGAAGGGCTTCGACGTCATGCGCTCGGGTCAATCGGGCAAGGTCGTTCTGGACTGGGACTAGGGAAGCCTTGAGTCATTCCCTCGCTCCGGAATCGGACGCGAGGGAATACTGCTATTGTTCCTTGATGCTGTCCGGCCGTCGATGGCGGCCGGATGCTTCGCAGAGGAGGTCGCATGCGCTACCTGTTTTGCGTATTTGCCATCCTCGGCACGCTGCTGGCCGGCGGCTGCGCCACCAATCCCGTCACCGGCAAGACCCAGCTCAACCTGATTTCCCGGGCGGACGAGACTCGCATCGGCGAGCAGCAATACCTCCCCGCAAGACAAATGCAGGGCGGCGACTACGTGGTGGACCGACAGCTCGTCGCCTACGTGCGCCAGGTCGGCCAAAGACTGGCCAGCGTATCGGATCGTCCCGATCTCCCCTATGAATTTCATGTCCTGGACAACAATACGCCCAATGCCTGGGCCCTGCCCGGCGGCAAGATTGCGATCAACCGTGGCCTGCTGGTCCAATTGCAGAGCGAAGCGGAACTCGCCGCCGTGCTTGGTCACGAAATCGTACACGCCGCCGCCGGGCACACAGCACAGGCCATTCAGCGCGGGCTGCTCTTGCAGGCCGGCATTGCCGCGGTGGCGGCATCCGCCGCCGATGAACGTTATGCAGGAGCCGCGATCGGCGGCGCCGGGATAGCGGCACAATTGATCAGCCAGAAATACAGCCGGGAGGCCGAACTGGAGGCCGACCGGTACGGCATGCAATACATGAAACGCGCGGGCTACGACCCCTCGGCCGCCATAAGTCTGCAGCAGACCTTCGTGAAATTGTTCGAGAATCGCCGCGCCGATTGGCTTGAGGGTCTTTTCGCGAGCCACCCCCCGTCGCGCGAGCGGGTCGAAGCCAACCGCCGGACCCTTGACCGGCTCGGTGCCGGCGGCCGTATGGGCAGCGAAGACTACCAGCAACAGATCGCCCGTCTCAAAAGGGACCAGCCAGCCTACGCGGCCTACCAGAGAGCCGAACAGGCTCTGCGGGACGGCAGACCCGAACAGGCCCGGACACTCGCCAGACAGGCCATTGCCATGGAACCCGCAGCACCGCACTTCTATGGATTGCTGGCGGCGCTTGATCTGCAGGCAGGCCGCAACCGGGAAGCACTCGCCCAGGCGACCCGGGCGCTGGAGCGCAACCCGGCCTACTTCGCTTTCCATCTGGAAGCGGGGATCGCGCAGTTACGCCTGGACGAGACCGCCGCCGCCCGTCAGTCACTGGAGCGCAGCAACCGGTTGCTGCCCACCGCCACCGCGCATGAGGCGCTGGGCCGGATCGCATTGTCGGAGAACCGGCAGGACGAAGCCATTGCGCATTTTCGGGCCGCGGCGGGCTCGGACAGCCCGGCCGGCGCACGGGCGCGGACCGAGCTGCAACGCCTGGGTGTGCCACCGCGGTAACCGTGGCGCGGCATCTGAAGAATGCCGACCCCACCCTCTCGGAGCGGGGCCGGCGGTCAGGTGCGACGTGCCGGGTCAGTTGGTGCGGCAGAAACAGTAGGCGTACACACCACGCGGATCGTTCAGCTGACTGAGCAGCTTGACCTGGCGGGCCAGCGTACGCTGCAGTTGCGCATAGGGCAGATCGGGCTTCGGTGGCGCCTGAACGCTTCCGACCAGGGCATGGCTGCCGTTCAGCAGGTTGAGCAGGAATTGCTGGCGCGGCGTGAGCGGCTTCCTGACGTATTTGAGCTGGTAATCGTCGCCGACACCGGCCTTGTCCGCCGCAGCCTTCACCGCATCGTCGAAGCCGCCCAGCTTGTCCACCAGACCCAGACGTTCGGCATCCAGTCCCGACCAGACCCGCCCGCGCGCGATTTTGTCCACTTCGGCCACTGGCATCTCGCGCGCGGCCGCCACATGGTGAATGAACTCCTGGTAGCCATGATCGATGGCCATCTGGAATGCCTGCTTCATTTCCGGAGTCATGGCACGATCCGGGCGCAAGGCGCCGCTCAGCGGCGTGGTGCCCACGCCGTCATTGTGAACGCCGGCCCATTCCAACGTTCTCTGGAAGGTGGGAAACATGCCCAGAATGCCAATGGACCCGGTGATGGTCGTGGGACGGGCAAAAATTTCGTCGCCGGCCATGGAAATCCAGTAGCCTCCGGAAGCGGCCACCGAACCCATGGAGACAATCACCGGCTTGCCCGCCTTCCTGGTCAGTTCCAGTTCATGCCGAATTATCTCGGACGCGAAGGCGCTGCCACCGCCACTGTCCACGCGCAGGACGATTGCCTTGATCGACTTGTCGAAACGCGCCCGCCGAATCAGTTCGGCGGTGGAATCGCCACCAATGCCGCCCGGCGGCTGGTCGCCATTCACAATGGTGCCCGAAGCCACGATCACGCCAATCTTGTTGGCGCTGTAATGCTCGAACTTGCCCTGCGCTTTCACCGACTTCAGGTAGTCATGGAAGTCGATCTGCTTGAAGCTGTGTGTGTCGCTGTCCTCGCCCACGACTTCGATCAACCGGGAACGCATCTCGTCACGGTTCGCGAGTTTGTCGACAAGACCGGCATCCAGCGCCAGCTTCGCGGTATCGCCATCATGCGCCTTGAGATTCGACACCAGGTGCCCGATGTAGTCGTCGAGGGCATTGTCGGGAAGCTGGCGGGCCCTGGTCACATCATCCTGGTAGGCATCCCAAAGCGTACCCAGCCAGGCCTTGTCCGCTTCGCGCGCCGCAGGGGACATGTCATTGCGGGTATAGGGCTCAACATAGGATTTGTATTCGCCAACGCGGAAGACATTCCAGTCCACCTTGAGCTTGTCCAGCAGGTCCTTGAAATAGTTGCGGTAAACACCGTAACCCTGCAGAAACACCAGCCCGTCGGGATTCATTTCCACCTCGTCGGCCATGGCCGCGAGGTAATACTGGCTCTGCGTGAATCCGTCGGATTGCGCAATCACCGGCTTGCCGGAGCGCTTGAACGCGGCGACCGCCTCCCCGATGGCCTGCAGATCCGCCAGGCCGCCGCCGGCGAGGTCATCCGTGCGCAGCACCAGCGCCTTGATGCGCTGGTCCTTGCCTGCATCCCGGATTGCCTTGGTGAGGTCGCGCAAAGGTGTTTCCAATGGCTGCTCGCCGAACAAGCGGTTCATCGCACGATCCACCGGATTGCCACTCATTTCCTCGACCAGCAGGCCGTGCGGATCCACGACCAGTGCGGCGCCGTCGGGCACCTGAGGGGGTTTCTCGCTGGGGGCGAGCATGGACAGCAGTCCGACGATGAGAAACAGGCAGATGAAGAATCCACCGATCACCCGCAGAATCCAGAAAATGAAACGCATGAGTGCTCCTTGAATGTTTGGGCGATGACCCGTCCTTCGGGACGGCGGCTTCGCAGCCGTCTGGCGGCCTATTCCTCGAAGTAATAAACCCCTACCCCGACATGGCGGGTTTCGGTCTCTTCGGCGTCGGTCGTCGCATATGGAACTTCATTCTCGGCGAGCCACTTGTCGAGCTGCTCAAGCAGTTGCTGCCCGCGTTGTTTCGCGAAAGCACGAAAACGCGGGGCGTCCGCCGTGGAAATATGTTGATTGGCGACGATTCTCTGGAAGAAGGGATCGCTGCTCTGGCTCCAGAAATTGTGGTCAATGGTGCGGATCATCTGGCCAACGACCACACCCATGTACTGAATCTTTTCCACATCATCGGTCTGCGAGATATAGGCACGGGTGAGAAGCGCCAGCGTATTGTCACCTATGCGTTCGACAGCACCCACCCGCTCCAGTTCGTCGAGCACCGCGCGAACCGGTGCATCTCCACTGTAACGACGCACCAGTTCCGGAAATCCGGGCTGGCGATCGTCAAGATTCAGATCCTGCGGACTCCCCGAATCGTCGGTGAATTCAGGATCCTGGGTCCAGCCCATGATGACACGCGATGCCCGATTGTGCAGCAGTAGCGAGCGCCGTTCTTCCGGCATCTCGGTTTCCTTGACGCGCTTGACTTCCTTGCGCGACAGGCCGGTGATCACGGATATTCGCGAATCGCTCTGCTTGCGCCCCGGAATCCGGAACTCCTGTTCGGCCACTTCCACATACACCGCCTTGGCAGCTTCCGTGAAGGCCTTGCAACTCACGCCATAGCGCAGGAGGACACGCACGAGAGGTCGCAGAATCGCCACCATGGCATCTCGCAATGCCGTTTCCGCTTTTTTTGTCATAGCTCCGATTCTTCTGCCATCCAACACCGGCCGGGGGTAGCCGGGAGGTCGCTCGGCCCCTGTCAACGAGAATCGGCGCCGCGCTGGCATCGACTCTCATACGCCAAGCATACCTCAGACTGCGGCGAACGCGAGACTGACGCGGGTACGAGGCGGGTGGGACGGGTTGTAACATCGCATTTCGGCGCCATGCAAGGAGACAAAAAACGGGCCCCGGAATATTCTCCGGGACCCGTCCGTTTCCGGGCCGACGCCTCAATGCCTCAGACGCGCCGGACCGCACCCCCAACCTGACAGCTTCCTGCCGCCGTCACCCCCCGGTTGTCGTCTGGGACTGCACCTGACCACCGCTGCCAATAATGTCCTGCGTGGTGGCCTGCTCACCGCTGCCTATGATGTCCTGAGCCGACACCTGGCCGCCGCTGCCGATGATGTCCAGCACGCCGATGACCAGGTCAAGCGCACTTGGCGCAGCCGAATTCTGATTATTTGAACCGCCGCTACCGATAATGTCGGCCTGCGCCATCGAGGACACAGCAAGGCTGCATCCGATAACCAACGCCGGCAGAAATTTCTTGTGTTTCATGACATGCCTCCGCACTCGAGTTCCGGGTCAATTCAGGGGGCCGTTCCGCCCCGAGTAGCACTCACAATTCCCTTGAGTTGTTTAAAGTGGGATCACAGTCCCACTCTACTGACTGCCCGGCGTGCTGGCAAGTGTTTTTTGAACCGCGCCTGCGGGCTGCAAAAGCCGACGCGGAAGCATGCAAGTGATTGTTATATGAACAATTTTCCGGGTGCCCCGGATCCCTCCGCCACGGTAGGAGATCAGGCATCGGCCGCCGCAGTGGCCGCATCCAGCCGCTCCAGCCACACTCCGGTCCAGGCGGCATGCTCCGGCTTCATCAGACAGGATCGCAGGCAGACCTGATCGTGGCCGTCCGCCCGCTGCAACCAGGCATTGACGATTGCCGCCGGTACCCGGGCCAGTGCGAGGTGCAGGTTCCGCGCACCCGCTTCCGCAAACACGCGTCGGGCACGCTCACCCGCGGCTTCCCGGTCGCCCCCCCGCATGGCCCAGACCAGGATATCGAGCCCTGGCGGCATCAGGCGCTCCATTGTATCGCGGTCGCCCAGGGCCGCATGAAGTTCAAGCGCTGCCGCGCGGCCTGATTCCAGCATCCGCGCAAACTCCCCGCCCCGTTCCAGCGGCAGGAGCCGCTGGGTTGCCCAGAGGGCCACGGCGGCCGCACCGGGTCGCGAGCACTCCAGGCTGATTTCGCCCAGGTGCAGGTCGCTCGAAGTGAAATACGTGTACGGTGAATCATGCTGATAGAAGCGTCCGGCCGAAGGATCCCTGAAAAGCACGCAACCACAACCGTAAGGCTGCAGGCCGTGCTTGTGCGGATCAACAACCAGTGAGTCCGCTTCGCTGATGCGATCGAATGCCGCGCGCTCATTGCCGCCCAGATTGCCGGCAAGCATGAAATACCCGCCATAGGCAGCATCCACATGCACACGAAACCCGTACTGCGACTGCAGGACGAGAATCTCGTCAAGCGGATCGACCGCCCCCAGCGCCGTGGTACCAAGCGTCACGACAACCGTGCCAACGTCGCCGCGTCTGAGCGCGTCTTCCAGGCGTTGCGGATCCATGCGACCGTGGCGGTCCACCCCCACGCTCCGGAACGGCAGCCCCAGCACACCACAGACCCGCTCATGGGTGTAATGCGCCTGCCCGGAGGCGACGACCGTGCGACCCCCGGTCTCCCGCCCGGCAACCCACAAGGCCTCGAGATTGGCCATCGTGCCTCCGCCGGTCAGGTGCCCGAGATGCCGTCGCCAGCCGAACATTTCCGCCAGCCGGGCAACCGCCTCCTTTTCCATGGCCGAGCTGGCACGCCCGCCATCCAGCGCATGATTGTTGGGATTGATCCAGAGGCTCAACGCGTACGCGAGACGTGCCACGGGATGCGGCGGCTTGAGCATTTGCCCGGCGTACAAAGGATGCTGATAAGGATAATTGTCACGCATCCGCGCGGCCACCTCACCGAGAACGTCGCGGATCTTCCCGACAGGCAGCTCACTGTCTGCCACCGGAAGATCCGCAAAGCCTTCCATGAGGCGATCGAGGGCTGCACCGAGCAGTTCGAGTTCACGATGATGATCCATGGGGGACTCGCTTCATTGAGTTTGCGGGGTCCAGCTTCCCAGAAGCCAGCGCTCCATCTCCCGGGCAGGCGCCGGCCGGCTGATCAGGTAACCCTGGACTTCGTCACAACCGCGCGATTTCAGGAAATTGTACTGTTCTGCCTCTTCGACACCTTCGGCCACGACCTTCAGGTCAAGCGCATGCGCCATGGCGATGACCGCCGAGACGATGGCCCGGTCCTCGGCATTTCCGGTGAGATCCTTGATGAACGAGCGGTCAATCTTGACGGCGTCGATGGGCAGCCGCTTGAGATAGCCGAGCGAAGAGTAGCCGGTTCCGAAATCGTCCACGGAAATGTAGACGCCCATGGCCCGGATACGATCCAGCGTGACCACGGCATGATCGGAATGACGGATGATCATGCTCTCGGTCACTTCCAGCTCGAGATGACGCGGATGCAGGCCGGTTTCCTCAAGAACACGCTCCAGCGTGAGGTCCACCTGCCCCTGCCGCAACTGCCGGGCCGAAAGATTGACCGACACCCTGAATGGGGGCAGGCCCGCCGCCTCCCGGCGAGCGGCCCAGATCAGGGCCTGGGTGCAGGCCCTCTCCAGAGCCCACTTGCCCATCGGAACGATGAGTCCCGTGTCCTCCGCCACCGGAATGAAGTCACCCGGTGAAACCAGCCCCCGTTCCGGGTGATGCCAGCGCATCAGGGCTTCGGCACCGGTCGTGCGCCCGCTCTGAAGCTCGACCTTCGGCTGGTATTCCAGAATCAACTGCCCTTCGTCCAGCGCTACATGCAGGTCCCGCTCGATCTGCAGGAATTCCGACGCGCGCCGATTGAGTTCCGCGGTGTAGAACTGATAGCCGTTTCCGCCCAGTTCCTTGGCGCGGTACATCGCGGTATCGGCAGCCTTGAGCAATTCTTCCGCGTTACGACCGTCCTTGGGAAAGATACTGATGCCGATACTCGGCGTGGCACTCACGAAGTCGTCCGCCACCTTGAAGCGCTGGCCGATGGCATCACGCACTTTCTTGGCCACCTTGGCAGCATCCTGGAGTTCAACGACGCCTTCCAGCAACACCGTGAATTCATCGCCGCCGAGACGCGCGATGGTGTCGCTCTCTCGCAGTGTGCGGCGCAAGCTGTCTGCCACATGGGCCAGCACGCGGTCGCCGTGGGAATGGCCGAGGTTGTCATTGATGTACTTGAACCGGTCGAGATCGATGAATAGCACGGCAAGGCCGGTATCATGACGGCGGGCAAGCTCAATGGCGTGTTCCAGGCGCTCGAGGAACAGCGTTCGGTTGCAAAGGTGGGTCAACTGATCGCGCGTGGCCAGGAAACGAAGGTTGCGCTCGGCCACGCGGCGTTCGGTGATGTCGGTAATGCTGCCACGAACCAGCACGCCATGCCGTGCGGGCAGCCTGACCAGCCGGACCTCGGTCGGGAACAATTCGCCGTTCGAGCGGCGATGCACCCACTCGAAGACGGGCTCGCCGCCGGCCACGGCTTCCGCCACCTTCTCGGCGGCCAGTATTTCCGAACTGCGCCCGTCCGGCTGTCTTTCCGGCGACAGCTCCCAGGGTCGCCTGCCAATGATTTCCGCGCGACTCAGGCCAAGCATTCGGGCGATGTTTTCGTTGGCATCCACGAATTCGGAGGTTTCCGCGTCGATCACGACAATTCCATCGGGCGCGTGTTCAACCAGTGTCCGGAAACGCTCTTCGTTCTCCCGCAGATCGGCCTGGGTCTTCTCGTGCTGGGCCGCAGTGAGGGCGAAACGTGCCGTATCCTCGAGCAACTCCATCTCCGCCGGCTCCAGCGCCTCCCGCTTGCGGCTCCAGACCAGGAGGCAACCTCGCGGTCCGGTACGTTCGCCACCGATACGCGCCGTTCCCACACGCACCCAGTCACCGGCCGGCGCAAGGTGCTCCAGGGTTCTCACCGCCTGATCGCCGGCATCCCCCAGTGCCCGGGTGACGGTGTTGCGCAATCGCCGGGGCACACTGCGCCCCTTCACGATCTCGAACGCGTCGCCGGCATCTCCGGCAAGCACGAGCATCACGCTGCATTCGGGCAGAATTTCTTCCAGGCTGCCGACGAGAACTTTCATGGTGTGTGCCAGCGAGCGGTTCGCGGCAATCATTTCCAGCACCCGCCGCTGTGCACTCTGGAAGACTTCGCGGCGCTTGCGGTCACTGATATCGGTCACCAGGGCCACGGACCCCAGATACCGTCCCCTAGCGTCAGTGCGCGGCGCGACCGAGACTCGCGTCCAGAGCTGGCGGCCGTTGCGGGCCAGAAAGGCGCGCTCGTAACTCGCGGCATGGTTGCTTCGGACATGCTGCATCCGCCGGCGAGCATCGCGCGCTTCGCGGGAGTCCATGAACTCGAAGACGGGCCGGTCGTGAAGTTCCTCCGGGGAAAAGCCCAGCATGTCCGCCATCGGCTGGTTTACGTATTGCGTCCGGCCCTGCGAGTCGAGCATCCAGATGCCCTCGCGGACCGTATTCACGATGGTCGCGTACAGGCGCTGGCTGCCGTCCGGGAGCGGCTCGTCGAGCCCGCTTCCGGCGAGCATCATCGAGGCCACCACCAGATGCGCCAGTGGCTGAAGATCGGCGGGCCACGAGAGATCCGGCTTGTGGCGGCCCAACACCAAGACGACACGCATGCCGGGATCCAAATGGACCGACACGCACATCAATTCGCCGGCTGCGAAGCTGCGGAGCAATGACGCGGTCTCCCTGTCGTCACTGGCTGATGGCGTAATGCGCAGCAAGGCTTCCCGATCCAGCAGCGTATCCCAGGGCGCCAGATCAACAAAAGCGGAACAAGTCGTTGATAAATCGGGATCGGCGGGTACTGGCCAACGGGCAAGCGAAACCGGCTGTCCGCCCGAACGGGAAAGGAAGACATGCGCGCTG
Organism: Gammaproteobacteria bacterium; assembly: GCA_050115425.1. Taxonomy (GTDB): domain Bacteria; phylum Pseudomonadota; class Gammaproteobacteria; order Natronospirales; family JASFQN01; genus JASFQN01. The sequence continues at coordinate 15,032 of JASFQN010000020.1, forward strand.
TCGGCGCCGGACCACAGTGTCAGTGCACGCAGCAGCCGCTCAAGGCGGGGACCGACTTCGACTGAACCCGCATCGGTCAGCAGAGCGGTCACTTCCCCCAAAAGCCGCCGCAGGTCGCGGCCGGAACGCTCACGGGCCCCCGGTTCCGATTGGTCTTTACTTGCTCGTTTCATCCCCACGACTCGGGACGGACTTGCCGGAGCCTCTGGCTGATCCTCGCGCACCCGCTGCGGGTACTGAAAACAGGCCAGCGGTTCCTAGAGAATGAACCGCCGTGCACAAACTTGCAACTCGAATCCCAATTCATGCTGCGAAGCAGAATGAGTGCGCGGATCAGGATCCGCCCGAGGACCGATCGCGAGCATTTCGCGCGCGTTCGTCTTTCAGGAGCAGCAGTTCCTGGATCTTGTGGCGCAGGACGGCCTGGCGACTGGCGTCCCGGGTGGCGCCCAACAAGCCCTGGTAGATGTGACGCGCATCGGCGAGCAGGCCTGCGCTGGCCAGAGCCTGTGCGGCCTGGTAGCGGGCTGTCTGGGCCCACTGATCCATGGAGAACGGGTCGGTCAGGGTGGCCGAATGCAGATAGAATTCGGCCGCCTGGGTGTAGCGCTTGAGGGCGGCGCAGGAATCGCCCATCCAATAGAGAATCTCGCGCCGGCGCTGGTCGGGCAGATCCAGCTGCAACAGCAGGCCGAAAAAGCGCAGCGCATCCTCGTGGCGCCCGACGGTCTGCAGATCGAAGAGCACCTGCTCCACTCGGTCGACGACCAGCTTGTCCGGTCTGGCAAACAACTCGCCAAGCGCCTTGACGCCTTCGTCATAGCGCCCGCCGAGGATGAGCACGCGCGCCCGGCGCAATTGCCAGGCGCGTGGATCGGCCTTGGGTGGCGGCGTGTCCAGCCCCGTCATGAGGCGTGAAGCCAGTGGAATGTCGGGAATGTCCAGCACGTGCTCGACAAGGATGTAGCGCACCTGGGCCGGGATGGCTTCCGGACGGGCGAAGCGCTTCGAATCAAGATACAGGTGCTCGAGAATCGTGCCGCCGTCCTTTTCCTGGTTGAGCAGCGAGGCAAGCTGCCAATCAGCCACCGCCCGGTGTTCGGCATTGAAGGAATCCATGGCGACCACGGCGAACAGTGCACGGGCCTTCACGGGCTCGGTATCAAACCGGTTGGAGGCGGCAACGAACCAGGCCTGGTCGCTGCCCACGACCAGTTGCAGATCGTTGCCCAACTGCTGTCCGTATTGCTTGTAGGCCTCCCACAGCTGATTGGCGTTGACCGCGAACAAGCCGTCGTCTTGCGGACCCAGTGGCTTGAGGGCCAGCGCATGCTCAAGCGCGGAAATTCGCGCGACCGTATTGCCCATGCCCTCCGCAGCCAGCGCGGCAACGGCCCAGTAATGCCGACGCAGACTGTCGTTGATGTCCTTGGTGACCGCGCGGTGTATGGCTGTCTTGAATATTTCGCCCGCTGTCCGACTGGCGCTCTTGAAGTCGGCCAGCAGGCGAATTGGCTGGTTGGCGGCAATGCCGGCCTTTTCCAGTACCTGCGATGCCGCCAGGGGCTGGTCGCGGTGCAGATAGATGCGGGCCTGCAGTTCCGGCCAGTCTCCCGCCTGGTCCGGGTAGTCCTGCCGGAAGCGCTGAACTGCGGTTTCCGCATCGCCCATGTCCTGGCCGGCAAGGTACGCCCGAATGACCAGTTGCCGCCAGTGATTCAACTGGTCGTCACCTATCTGTTCGCCATCCGCCCAGAGCAGACCGCGCAGCACGGACAGAGCCGCATCGCTGTCGTCGAGCTTGAGCAACGCTTCGGCCCGCTGCGTCTCGGCCCAGCGCTGGAAACCCGGCGAGATCCCCTCAGGCAGCGTCTTGAGCCGCTCGGCCACAACCGACCACTGGTCGCGCGATTGCAGAATGTAGATGCGCTCGCGCTCCCATTGCATCCATTGTTCCGCGTTCTCGGCATAGGCCGGTTCGGCGCTGTCCATCAGCCGCAACGCAAGATCACCCGCGCCGGCGCGCGCGAGTGTGGAAATCTCGTTGAGCGTGGCGGCATGCAGCGGGCCAGCGGAAAGCAGCAGGCCAGGCAGCACAAGGGCGAGACACAGACTGTGCAGGGAAATTCTGTTCATGGAAACCGAAGTGTGCCCCGCCGGCTTCTCCTCGGCAACAGACCCGTGCCGACTGGATGCGCCGGGTTGGTGCAGGCACAAAAAAAGCGGGCGCTCGATTGACGAGCGCCCGCCGGCGGTCCTGCTTCGCCCCGAGGGCGATCGCTCAGACTTTTTCCTTGATGCGCGCAGCCTTGCCCTGGCGCTCGCGGAGGTAATAGAGCTTGGCCCGGCGGACATCGCCGCGCCGCTTCACCTGAATCTCGCTGACCGTCGGGCTATAGGTCTGGAATACACGTTCCACACCCTCGCCATGCGATACCTTGCGCACGGTGAACGACGAGTTCAGGCCGCGATTGCGCTTGGCGATGACCACGCCTTCGAAAGCCTGCAGGCGCTCGCGATTGCCTTCCTTCACCTTCACCTGCACGACGACCGTATCGCCGGGGCCGAATTCGGGAACCTCGCGGCCCATCTGTTCGGCTTCAAGTTGTTTGATAATCTCGCTCATTGCCCTGTACCTTTCCGCGTTTCCGAATGCTCTTGTTTCGACGGACCGCCATGCTCGGAAATGTATTCCTCGAGCAGCCGGCGTTCCAGCTTCGTCAGTTTTTCCTCCGCCAGCAGCTCCGGCCGCCGCTGCCAGGTTCGTCCCAGCGCTTCTTTCAGGCGCCAGCGCCTGATCGCTTCATGGTTGCCACCCAACAGCACGGATGGCACCGTTCGGCCCTCGAATTCTTCCGGCCGAGTGAAGTGCGGATAATCCAGCAGGCCGCTGCTGAACGAATCCGCCTGTGCGGACGCTGCGTCACCCAGCACCCCCGGCAACAGCCGGGTCACCGCATCAATCACCACCAGCGCGGCCAGTTCGCCGCCGCTGAGCACGTAGTCACCGATGGAAATTTCCTCCTCCACCAGTGTCTCCAGCACGCGCTCATCCACGCCTTCGTAGCGCCCTGCCACGAGAATGACGCCTCGACGCGTGGCCAGTTCCGCAGTCAGTTCCTGATCGAGCCGCCGGCCCTGCGGTGACAGGTAGACCACCCGGCTGCCCGGCCCGCTCCACTCGCGTGCATCGCGAATGGCGGCGCTCAAGGGTTCCGGCTTCATCACCATGCCCGGGCCGCCGCCGTAGGGCCGGTCATCCACCGTGCGGTGCCGGTCACTCGTGTAATCCCGCGGATTCCACGTCGCCAGTTCCACCAGGCCCCGTTCAACGGCCCGGCCGGTCACGCCGAAGTCCAGGGCCGAGCGGATCATCTCGGGGAACAGTGTCACCACGTCCCAGCGCACGTCAGAACTCCGGATCCCAATCCACTTCGATCCGGCCTGCCGCCGTATCCACCTTGCGTACCACCTCGCCCCGAACCCAGGGAATCAGGCGTTCGCGTTCGCCCTGAACAACCAGCACGTCATTGGCGCCGGTCTCCAGCAATTGATCGACCCGGCCAAGAATCAGGCCACCAACGGTCACCACTTCGAGGCCCTGGAGATCGGCCCAGTAGTATTCGCCGGCCGCCAGTTCGGGCAGGCCTGCCCGCTCGATGGCCACCTCCGCGTGCAGCAGGGGCATCGCCTGGTCACGGTCGTCGATGCCCTCCAGACGGGCAATCACGTTCTTGCCCTGGCGCCTTCCCTCAAGGACCCGGAAAGACCGCCATTCTCCGCCCAGACGAACCAGCCAGGGGGAGTAATTCACGATGTTTTCCCGCGGGTCGGTGTAGGAAAACACCTTCACCCAGCCGCGCACGCCGAACAGGCCACAAATTCTGCCCAGGGTGACGCGCTCGGCCTCCAGCATCGTCTGCGGCGGGTCGGTCGCTTCAGGCCGCCTGCTTCTTGGCCTGCTTGAGCAGAGCGGCAACACGCTCGGACGCCTGGGCGCCCTGCGCCAGCCAGTGTTCCGTGCGCTCGACATCCAGGCGCAGCGGCTCTTCCTGGCCCTTGGCCACGGGATTGAAGAACCCGAGCCGCTCAATGTACCGGCCGTCACGGCGGTTGCGGCTGTCCGTCACCACGATGTGATAGAAGGGACGCTTCTTCGCCCCGCCTCGCGCTAAACGTATGGTTACCATGGGAATCGCTTTCCTCGTTCTCCCGAAACACGGCCGCCCGAAAGGCGCCGGAGTCAAACCGCGCATTGTACGTGATTTCTGGGAAATGTGAAGGGCCATAGCAACTTAGCCCATCCCGCGGCCAGGCGCGTCCGCGGGGTCTGCAGGGCGCCGCCCCGGAAGGGACAAGCGCATGATTCTATTGATAAAGCTGCCGGATCTCGCGACTACAGACCCGGAAATCCCGGCGGCAGCCGCCCTTTCATGCCTCGCAGCATGCGGCCCATACCGCCCTTGCCCATCTTTTTCATCATCTTCTGCATCTGGGTGTACTGCTTGAGCAGGCGATTGACCTCCGGCACCTGGGTGCCGGAGCCGCTCGCGATGCGGCGCTTGCGTGAGCCCTTGATCAGAGCCGGGTGCCGCCGTTCGGCGGCAGTCATGGAATTGACAATCGCAATCTGGCGTTTCAACTCACGATCGCCGAACTGACTGCCCGCACCGGCCGGCAGCCCGGCTGCCATCTTGCCGGGAAGCTTGTCCAGCAAGGCGCCGAGCCCCCCCATTTCCAGCATCTGGACCAACTGGTCGCGAAAGTCCTCTAGGTCGAAGCCCTTGCCCTTGCTGACCTTGCGGGCCAACTTTTCAGCCTTTTCGCGATCGACCTTGCGCTGCACGTCCTCGACCAGACTGAGCACATCGCCCATGCCCAGGATCCGCGAGGCAATACGATCAGGATGGAACGGCTCGAGGGCTTCGGTCTTCTCGCCGATCCCCAGGAAGCGCACCGGGACACCGGTGATCTGGCGGACGGAGAGCGCCGCGCCACCGCGCGCGTCGCCATCGGCCTTGGTGAGAATGACGCCGGTCAGCGGCAGGGCCTCGCCAAAGGCACGCGCGGAATTGGCCGCGTCCTGGCCCGTCATCGCGTCAACCACGAAAAATGTCTCGTGAGGGGACACGGCCTGCTCGAGTTGGCGAACTTCGCTCATCAGGGCTTCGTCGACATGCAGACGACCGGCGGTATCGAGAATCAGCACATCGGACTGGCGACGACCCGCCTCCTCGAGAGCACCACGGCCTATGGCCACCGCGTCGGCGCCGACGGCGCCCCGGTGGAACGCGGCACCGACCTCGGCGGCCAGCTTCTCCAACTGCTCGACGGCCGCCGGCCGATAAATATCCGCGCTCGCCAGCATCACGCGTTTGTTCCGGCGTTCGATCAGCCAGCGCGCCAGCTTGGCGGCGGTCGTCGTTTTGCCGGCGCCCTGCAGGCCGGCCAGGAGGATGACAACCGGTGGGCGGGCCCGCAGATCCACCGGCTCTTCGGATGCCGGCCCCATCACCGCCACGAGTTCCTCGTTGACGACCTTGATCAGCGCCTGACCGGGCGTGAGGCTCTTCAGCACCTCGGTTCCGACCGCGCGCTCGCGCACCCGGGCGACGAACGCCTTGACCACCGGCAAGGCAACATCGGCCTCCAGAAGGGCCATGCGCACCTCGCGCAGGGTTTCGCGAATATTGTCCTCGGTCAGCCGGCCGCGGCCGCGCAGGGCGTCCAGCGTCCGCCCGAGACGGTCGGAAAGAGACTCGAACATGGATTAATCCTGAATTTAAAGAAGGCGTCCGCCGCAGCACGGACGTCAGTGACAACCCGGAAGCAATTATAACTCGAAGATTTCCCCGCCTCTCAAGCGGTGTACGTTGCGGGCCGGCAGGGCCTCGAGAATCTCCCGGAAGATGATGTCCTCGGCCCCGGGCTTGAAGTGGGTGATGTAGATTTCGGGATCATGCCGCAGCTTGCCCAGATCCGCCGCCAGCGTTTCCGGGCAATAGTGCCGGGCCAGGTCGGCAAGCCGGCGGTTGCGATTGGCAAACGCCGTTTCCACCACCAGGATGTCCACCTGCGGATAGGCATTGAGCGCGTCCCAGAACGTGTCGTTGGTGGCGGTATCACCGCTGAAAGCAAAGACCTTTCCGTTGGCCTCGAGGCAATACCCGGCCCCGGGCACCGTGTGATTGACCTCGACCATGTGCACGCGGCGCCCGTCCACTTCCAGCGTTTGCCCGAGATCCAGCGGATGGTAGCTCAGCGACGGCTGGTCGTGACTGGGGATGCCCGCGAAGTCCGGCCAGGTCACCCAGTTGAAGATATGTGCGCGCAGCGCTTCGAGGGTCTCCGCGCGGCCGTAGACCCGCAGCGGTTCATCCAGGGAGTCGAACACGGTATCCAGCAGGAGAGGGAGTCCCGCACTGTGGTCCATGTGCGAGTGGGTCATGAACACATGGCGGATCTTGCGCAGGGCATGCAATGAAAGATCCCCGATCCCGGTACCGGTGTCGATGAGGATATCATCGTCGATCAGAATCGAGGTTGTACGCAACCCGATCCCGATTCCCCCACTGCATCCGAGTATTCTGATTTGCATGCTGCAGGTCCCATACCGTTCGCGGAAGAACGGTCCCCCTCGATCGAGGATGGTATCACACGCCTTCCGCGCCGCAACTTGACTCACTAAACTTCAACCGTCGCGCTCCTTATGCCATCATGCGCTGGCTGGGGTCCACCGATTGCCTCACGGAATGATGCTCGAGGAATGAACGCAACTTTTTCCGGCCTGCTGGCCATCGCACTTTATCTCGCCGCCTCTACCTGGCTTGCGGTTCGCATAGCACGCCGGTCCGGGCACGCCGGGCGTTTCGGTGCCATTGCGCTGGGCATGCTTGCCGTGGCTTTTCATACCACCGCGCTATATCCGGCGGTATTCACCCCTGCCGGCATGGATCTGGGCCTGAGCAACAGTTTTTCCCTGGTGGGCTGGCAGGTGGCCCTGATCATCCTGCTGATCAGCCTTCGCCGGCCGGTGGAAAACCTGGCCACTGTGGTGCTGCCCGTAGTCGCCCTGAGCGTGCTCATCATGCTGGCCTTCCCGCACGAAAAGATCATTGTAAGCCCCAGCGGCTGGCAGCTGGACGCGCATATCCTGCTCTCCATCCTGGCCTACAGCCTGCTCAGCGTGGCCGCCGTCCAGGCGCTGGTACTCGCCTTCCAGGACCGCCAGTTGCGCCTGCGCCGGACCGGGGGGCTGCTGCGCGCCCTGCCACCGCTGGAAATCATGGAGGACCTGCTCTTCCAGCTGATCGGCGCGGGCTTCGCCCTGCTCAGCCTCGCATTGTTCAGCGGCCTGATTTTCGTGCACAACCTGTTTGCCCAGCATCTCGTCCAGAAGACCGTGTTGTCCATTTTCGCCTGGGTGCTGTTCGGCGTCCTGCTCTGGGGCCGCTGGCGCTTCGGCTGGCGGGGGCGCACCGCCATCCGCTGGACGCTGGGCGGGTTTGTGGCACTGATGCTGGCATTCTTCGGTACCAAGATTCTGCTCGAAGTCGTCTTCAACACCCACTGGAGCTGATTGCGGCCGCACCCCCGGGGGATCCGGGAGCCACCACCTTGCTTGCGCCGGCAAGCCCGGTCTGGCGACAATAGCCGGGCGGCATTTCACCGCGATTCCACGAGGCCTTCTTTTGGACGAAATCCCGACTAGTGCCCTCTTTGTCGCACTTGGGTTCCTGATCGTACTTTCCGCGTTCTTCTCCGGTTCCGAGACCGGGTTGATGACGCTCAACCGCTACCGGTTGCGGCATCTGTCCAGGGCCGGACACCGTGGCGCTCGCATCGCCGAACGCCTGCTCAAGCGCCCCGATCGATTGATCGGTCTGGTCCTTCTGGGCAACAACTTCGTCAACATCCTGGCCTCATCCCTGGCCACGCTGATCGCTCTGCGGCTTGGCGGTGAAGGCAGCCTGGTCGCCGCCACGCTGCTGCTGACCCTGGCGATATTGATATTCGCCGAGGTCACGCCCAAAACCCTGGCGGCACTGCATCCGGAGCGTGTGGCCTTCCCGGCCGCCTATGTGTACGTCCCCCTCATGCGGGTGTTCTATCCACTGGTCTGGGTGGTCAACGGTATCGCCAACGGCCTGCTGCGGCTGGCCCGGGTGCCGCGGGACAATGGCAATGGCCAGTCTTTGAGTCGCGAGGAGCTGCGCACCGTGGTGCTGGAAGCCGGCGCCATGATTCCCAAGCGCCACCAGCGGATGCTGCTCAACATCCTCGATCTGGAGGACGCCACGGTCGAGGACATCATGGTGCCCCGCAACGAAGTGCAGGGCATCGACCTCGATGACGACTGGGACGAGATTCTTGTTCAGCTCAACAACAGCCAGCACACCCGGCTGCCGGTATTTCGCGACAGCATCGACAACATCGTGGGAATTCTCCACTTGCGCAAGATCCTGCGCGCCGCGTCCGGCGGCGACCTTGATCGCGACAGCCTTCAGGAAGCGATGCAGGAGCCCTATTTCATTCCGGAAGGCACATCGCTGCAGCGCCAGCTTCTCAACTTTCAGGCCAGCCGTCGCCGTATTGGCCTGGTGGTGGATGAATACGGCGATATCCAGGGACTGGTCACGCTGGAGGACATTCTCGAGGAAGTAGTCGGCGAGTTCACGACCGACCCCGCCACCAACCAGCGTGACATTCACGACGAAGGCGATGGGGGTTACCTGGTCAACGGAAGCATCAACATACGAACACTCAACCGGGCGCTGAACTGGCAATTGCCCACTGACGGGCCCAAGACCCTCAATGGCCTGATTCTCGAGCACCTGGAAGCCATTCCCGAGCCGGGCACCAGCGTCAAGCTGGCCGGCTATCCCGTGGAAATCATTCAGACCCGGGGCAATGCCGTCAAGACGGCACGTGTGCGCCCGCCGCTGGAAAAATCTGAAACCGCAAACGAGTGACAGTGACGCCACACGTCTAGATGACATCCAGCACATCGGCGAGGCGGCGTGCGGGCACCACCTCCATGTTGCCGACAAATTCCTTGCGCGGCCGGTTGGCATGCGGAATCACGGCGCGCCGGAAGCCATGCTTGGCCGCCTCCCGCAGACGTTCCTCGCCGTTGTACACGGGTCTTATCTCTCCGGCCAGACCAATCTCGCCGAATACCACCATGTCCATGGGGAGCGGACGATCACGGTAACTGGACAACACTGCGAGCAGG
>JASFQN010000021.1:0-23372 GCA_050115425.1 Gammaproteobacteria bacterium
TAGACCGCGATGTCGCCGCTTTCGGTCATGGCCACCAACATGTCACCCGCCACGACGGGTGGTGTCACAATGGCGGAATTGTCGATCTGCACGCGCGCCATCATGCGGCCATTGCGCCGGTCAAGAAAGTGCAGATAGCCCTCGAGATCGCCCACTACAACCGTGGGTCCGAACGGTGTGGGCGCGGTCAGATCACGGGCGCGGAGCTTTTCCTGGCTCCACAGCGTAGCGCCACCGTTGCGATCCAGCGCATGAACCAGGCTGTTGTCGTCGGTGACATAGACCGCCTGGCTGTCGACACCCAGGCCGGCATCGCTGGACATGTTCTCAGCCCAGATGACTTGCCCGGATTCGGCGGCCACCGCGGCAACCCGACCGTGCACCGCCGTCACGTAAATATCGTTGTCGCGCAACACCGGCGTGCCATCCACATCCACCAGCCGCTCGATCTCGGTGCGGCCACCGGGTGACGCAACCGGCGTTTCCCACTGCAGCTCGCCGTCGCTCAGCGCATAGGCCGCCAGCTTGCCGTTGTCGAAGCCATCGTAGACTACGCCGGCCTGAATGATCGGCGCCGCCGTACCGCGCAGACTGAGACTGGGCACGGACTGCTCGACGCTCCAGATCTGGCGTCCGTCGGCAAGCGACAGAGCGGTCAGGTGGCCATCCACCGTCCGCACGACCACGGTCTGTCCGCTGAGCGCCGGCGCGGCCAGCACTTCACCGCCGAGCTGGACACTCCACAGTTGCTTGCCGTCGGACGCCTGCAGGGCAACGACCTGGCCTTCGTTGGAACCCACCAGAACGACGCCCTCGGCGACGCTGGGACCGGCGGCCAAAGGCATGTCCAGATCCCGGCTCCAGACCGAGCGGCCGGTCTTGAGATCCCAGGCATCCACTTCACCGTCGTGCCCGGCGGCGAACACGTGCACGCCGTCGCTCGCCGGCCGCAGGGCGAGAAGCAGGCCCTCGGCATCGGAAAAACTGCCATGGCTCCAGGCCTTTTCCACCTTGAGGGTCGGATTGAACTGAACCAGCGGAGCCGGTGGCTCGGTGGTATCCACACCGGCACAGGCGGAAAGCGCCAGGACGCAGCCGAGGAGAAGCAGACGACGCATCAGGGCTGCTCCGGCTTGGCGCTGGTATCCGGCGTGCTGGCCGTCGACGCGCCGGCGACCGCCAGGTCATGCAGTTTCATCTCCAGCACGGAGCGATTGCCCAGACCGTTTTCGGATTCGTCCAGCGCGGCCTGGTAAGCCTCGCGCGCCTTGTCCTTATTGCCCTGGGCCGCATAGGCGTCGCCGCGCACTTCGTCAAAAAGAGGCGCGAAACCACCGGCCTTGGCCTGCTCCAGGGTGGTCGCTGCTTCGGCAGGCTTGCCAGCATCCAGTTGCAGACGTGCCAGGCGCAGGCGAGCGATCAACTTCAAGCCATCGTCGTCGCCCTGGGCAATGACCCACTTCAGCTGCTTTTCGGCCTCGGCCGGTTTGTCTGCCCGTGCTGCGGACCTGGCCATCGCCAGGGCGGCTTGCGTGGCATAGGGAGTCCCCGCGTAATCCTCGCGAAGGGTCTCGGCCAGCGCCCGGGCCTGCTCGGTCTGACCGGCGTCCAGCGCATCCCACATCTGCGCGTACTTGGCCGATGCCTCGGAGGCATGCCGGTTCTGGTAGGATCCCCACGCCCGCCAGCCGCCAATCGCCGCGATTCCGAGCACCAGTCCGGCAATAATGAACTTGCCGTTCTCGGCCCACCATTTCTTGAGCGCTTCAACGCGTTCTTCGTCTGTCTCGTACACCTTTTGCAACCTCGTTCGAAATAGCTGCCCCTACGGCAACCTGAAAAATCTGACCCGCCCTCAGTCGAGCCCGCCGATCAGCGCCGGCAGACGGGAGTCGAGTTCGTCCCAGGGGATATCCACCTGGCTTTGCTGGGACCGCAACGGCTTGACCGCCACGGCACGGCGACCGAATTCCTCCGGCCCCAGTATCAGCGCGACCTTCGCCCCGGATCGGTCCGCCTTCTTCATCTGGGCCTTGAAGCCACTGCCAGTGCAGTCCACTTCGAGCCGCAGGCCGGGCAACACATCACGCAACTGTTCAGCCAGACTCAGGCCGGCATGCCGCACCCCGTCATCGGGCAGCACCAGGTAGGCGTGCGGTGCCATCGTGGGCAGGCCGCCGCCCTCCACTTCCAGCAACGCAATCAGGCGCTCCATGCCCATTGCCCAGCCAATCGCCGGGGTGGAGCGCCCGCCCAGTTGCTCGACGAGATAATCGTACCGGCCACCCGAACAGATCGCATCCTGGGCGCCAAGCTGGTCGGTCAGCCATTCGAACACGGTCCGCGAATAGTAATCCAGCCCGCGTACCAGGCGGGGATTGACAGTGTAATCCACGCCGCAGTCATCAAGAATGGCCCGCAAGTCCGCAAAATGCGCGGCGGACTCGGGATCCAGATGGTCGATCAGGCTCGGGGCCCCCTCGATCAGGGGCGCCATGTCCGGATTCTTGCTGTCGAGGATGCGCAGCGGATTGGTTTCAAGACGCCGGCGGCTGTCCTCGTCCAACGCGCCCAGATGCTCTGCAAAATAGGCCTGAAGCTTGCTCCGGTAGGCCCTGCGCGCCTCGGCGGTACCGAGCGAATTGATTTCCAGGCGGACATGGCTCAGGCCCAGCAGGCGCCAGAGGCGCGCTGTGACCAGAATGAGCTCCGCGTCGATTTCCGGCCCGGCCATGCCAAAGGCTTCGGCGCCAATCTGATGGAACTGGCGATAGCGGCCCTTCTGCGGACGCTCGTGGCGGAACATCGGCCCCGCATACCAAAGCCGCTGAATCTGATTATGCAGCAAACCGTTGCTCAGACCGGCGCGCACGCAACTTGCCGTACCCTCCGGACGCAGGCTCAGACTGGTGCCGTTGCGGTCCTCGAAGGTGTACATCTCCTTTTCGACAATATCGGTGACTTCACCGATCGAGCGGGAGAACAGTTCGGTCTTTTCCACCAGTGGAAAACGAATCTCGCGATAGCCATAGCCTGTCAGCAAGTCGCGGACGGTGGCTTCCAGGTACTGCCAGACCGGCGTCTGGTCGGGCAGGATGTCGTTCATACCGCGAACAGGCTGGATGTTCGTGGACAAGGTCGCTCCTCGGATTACGGATTGCGGCCAGCACCGGAGCGCCGGTGCGGCTTGCGGATTCAGCCGGCCTTGCCGGTCACTTCAATGCGCGCCGTATGGTCGGATCGGATGTCATTCTGGATCGATAACGGCTTACCGTCGACCGACACACTCACGGCCGGCGCATTGCCCAGAAACAGACGAATCGGCGGCCGTCCACTCACGGTACGGGCACTGCCGGCGTCAAACAGGTCATAGGCGAGCCGACGGCCGTCGGCATCGTAGGCTTCCACCCAGGAAGCGTCACTGAAGGTCAGCGTGACCTTGATCGGCGGTGCTGCATCAGGCGTCGACTCCGATGCCGACCGGGCGGTTTCTACGCTGCCCTGGGACGGCGTCTCGTGCTTGTCGGCGGGGGCATCCTGCGTCTGGATGGCCGGATAACCAAGTGTTGCATTGGGCCCTTCATGCGGCGTTTTGCTTTCCGCCTGGCCGGACTGCGCGTTGGAGGGCTGATCCGGGCCAGCGGCATCACCGGCCGATGCGTTGGCCTGACCCGATGACTGGAGATCGCCATCCTGCGCTTCCGGAGCCGCGGGCCGGGGAAGCGTCACCGGCTGTTGTTCGGTCGTCGCGTTGTGGTCGGCGGACTGCAACACTTGCGGACCACGATGGTAGATCCACACGCCCAGCAGGCCGATCAGTGCAATCACCACCAGCCAACTCACTATGGAAACCCAGGCCGTGCTGGAAATGGACGGTCTTGTGCGCCCGGCTCCCAGCGCAAGCAGTTCCGGGTGGCGCGGGTCCGCGAATGCCTCGTAGGCTACAACAATTTCTTCGGGATCCAGGCCCAGGAGTCGCGCATAGTTGCGCAGATGGCCCTTGACAAAAATCGGGGCCCCCAGCTCTTCGTAGCGATCGTGCTCGAGCGACTCCACGAGCCCGGGGTGCACATGCAGTTCGCCAGCCACCTGGACCACCGAAAAGCCGCGCTCGCGGCGGCGCTCCTTGAGCATCGCACCGGGGCCGGGCGTCAGCGATTCCGCGGCTGGCGTTTCGGTTTCGTTGACGGATTCCTGCTTATCCACCATGGCTTGTTGTTCCGGTCAGGGCCTGGGTCTGCTCGGCATCCGGAAACTTCTGCTGCAGCTCGCGCAGATAGCGTCCGGCCGCCGCCTGATTGCCGGCCCCGCGTTCGATCCTGACCGCAAGCGCCAGTGACTCCGGCGAGGGACTTGCCACGTCCATGTAACGCTGCATGAACGCCCGCGCCTGAAAATATTGCTTCTGTTCATAACTCAGGGACGCCATCTGCCAGAGGGCGTCCGGAAATTTGGGATCGATCTCGAGCGCCTTGCGAAAATACTTTTCGGCCGACTCGAGATCGGGGATGCGCTTGACGCAGATTCCCGCATTCGTATAGGCCGCCGCAGGTGTCTTGTACAGGCGATTGTTCGCCGCGGCAAGGAACTGCTTCTCGGCATCACGAAGCCGGTCATGCTGGCACAGGAATGCGCCGTAGTTGTTGTGCACCGTCGGATTGTCGGGCGCCAGATCCAATGCCTCTTCCCAATGATCCGTGGCATCGTCCGTGCGGTCGAGCTGTTCGTCCAGCACGGCCATGGCCATGTGCGCTTCGGCCGAGTCGGAATCCTGCTGGAGGGCGCGTTTGAGCTTTTGCATGGCAAGGTCGTACTTGCCCTGCCGCATATAGGCCACGCCCAGTTGGGTGTTGTACTTGGCCGCTTCCTTGAGAGAAACCTCGGAGGGATCGACAACGTCGGAGTCGCCGGTGGTCACGCAACCCGCCAGCCAGACGACCGCCAGCGCCAGCGCCAACAACCGCATTGGTCTTTTCATGGTTGAATCGCCCGCTGTTGAGTTTCGGCCCGCCGGAAACGACGGCGGCTCTTGTCCTTGACGCGCCCGGCCAACTGACCGCAGGCGGCATCGATATCATCGCCGCGCGTCTTGCGCGTGATGGTGAGGATGTTCTTGCGCATCAGTACATCGCGGAAGCGATCGATGGCTTCGCGCGGCGAACGCCGGTATTGCGTGCGCGGGAACGGATTGAAGGGAATGAGATTGACCTTGCTGGGGATGCCCGCTATCAGCCGCGCCAGCTCACGAGCGTGCGCCTCGCTGTCGTTCACGCCATCCAGCATGACGTATTCCCAGGTGATATGGCGGTGGGGATAGCGACTGATGTAGTACCGGCAGGCGTCCATCAACTGCTCGATGGGATACTTGCGATTGATGGGCACCAGTTCGTCGCGAAGCGAGTTGTTCGGCGCATGCAGTGACACCGCCAGGGCCACATCGATCTCGTCGGCCATCCGGTACATTGCCGGAACGATGCCGGACGTACTCAGAGTCACCCGGCGCTTGGAAAGCGCGAAACCGAAGTCATCCAGCATGACGCGAAGCGCCGGCATCACGTTGCGATAGTTCGCCAGCGGTTCGCCCATGCCCATCAGCACGATGTTGGACACCGCGCGGCCCGCACCGAACTCGGCGGCCAGTTCACGATTGGCGAGCCACACCTGGCCAAGAATCTCGGCGGTGGTCAGGTTGCGATTGAACCCCTGCTGCGCGGTGGAACAGAAGGAACAATCCAGTGCGCAACCGACCTGCGAGGAAATGCACAACGTGCCGCGGCCGGCCTCGGGAATGAAGACCGTCTCCACACCATTGCTCATGTCGACGTGCAACAGCCACTTGTGCGTGCCGTCGGCCGAATCCTGACCGGTGAGGATCCGAGGCGCCCGGATGACCGCCTGCTCCTGCAGGCGGCTCCGGAGTGCCTTGCCGAGATCGGTCATTTCCTCGAAATCGCTGACGCCGTGATGATAAATCCATTTCATCACCTGCCGGGCACGAAAGGGCTTCTCGCCGAGGGCAGCGAACCACTGCTCCAGTCCCTCACGATCCAGTCCCAGCAGATTGATGCGGGCGTCGGCGCTCAAACGTCGTCTCCTGCGCGGACCCTCAGCGGGTTCGCGGGCAGATCTCGTTGTCCTTGAAGAAGAATTCGATTTCGGCCTTGGCGGTTGCCGGACCGTCGGAACCGTGCACCACATTCTCGTCAACGGTCTTGGCAAAGTCGGCACGAATGGTGCCCGGCGCCGCATCCTGCGGGTTGGTGGCACCCATCAGTTCGCGGTTCAGGGCAATGGCGTTGTCACCCTCCAGCACCTGCACCATGACCGGACCGGAAATCATGAACTCCACCAGGGCGTTGAAGAACGGACGCTCCTTGTGCACGGCATAGAACGCTTCGGCCTGGTCCTTGCTCAGGTGTACCATGCGGGCGGCAACGATCTGCAGACCGGCCTTCTCGAACCGGCTGTAGATGTCGCCAATGATGTTCTTTGCCACGCCATCGGGCTTGATGATGGAAAGGGTCCGTTCGACAGCCATCAAATTTTCTCCAGCTTGTATTGGGATTGCAGGACGGCACAAACCCGCGGCTCAACCGCGGGTTTGCAGTAAGTTCAAGGGGTTAAGTGTACTGCGGGCTGCCTGAGCAGGCAAACGGAAAAAGGCGCGGGGACGCGGCCTCACACGGAGAAACTCTCACCGCAGCCGCATTCGTCCTTGCTGTTGGGGTTGCGGAACTTGAATGCCTCGCTCAGTCCCTCGCGCACGAAATCCACTTCGGTGCCGTCAAGGACGTCCAGATTGTCACGACTGACCACGACCTTGACACCATGCTCCTCGAAGACCACGTCATCGTCGCCGGTGTCATCCGCGTAATCCACGACATACGCGAAGCCGGAGCAGCCGGTCTTCTTCACGCCCAGCCGCAGACCTATGCCGTGCCCGCGGCGCTCCAGATAGGTACGTACACGTTGCGCTGCAGCGTCGGTAAGGGAAATCGCCATGATTGAACTACCTGCGTTGGTTTCCTGATTCCAGAACAGACGACGGCGCGGCCGCCGGCCGACAGGCAGCCCAGGCTGCGCGCACCGCATCCTCAACAATAAGGGCGTTTCCGAGATTTTCCACCGGAAAACCCAGTTCCCGACCAAGCCGGGCACCCGCCAGACGCTCGATGGCGGCCTCGTCAGCCCCCGCCAGGCGCTCACTGACCACCGAGGCGGCAGCAATCGTCCACGGGTCGCCCAGCGCCTGCCAGCGCGCTTCGGCAATCCGGCCGGTCGTATCCATACGCAGCCAGAACCGGACCAGCGTACCGGCCGCGGCCCGGCCGGCCTCACCACAGCCCACACCCGGCCCCGGCGCAAGCCTGCCGGCATTGCGTGGTGCCCGGAAATGAGACATGACCTGGTCGGTGTAGTGCATTGCGAAACCGGCAGCGTTCAAGCGGACCGCCCACCGTCGGGCTCGGTGACACCCGCTGCTTCGTCCCAGAGAGGCGAGAAGAGCCTCAGTTGGCGGAACGCCTCCCCCACCTGTTCGACAGCCGTGTCGATCTCGGCCTCGGTGGTGAACCGCCCCATGCTGAAACGCAATGAACTCTGCGCCAGGCGATCGTCCCGACCACAGGCGCGCAATACGTAGGACGGCTCGCGCGAGGCCGACGTGCAGGCGGATCCGCTGGATACCGCCAGGCTCGGCAAGGCCGCCAGCAGCGCCTCGCCGGATACGTAGTCGAAACTCACGTTGAGAATGCCCGGCACCCGCGCTTCTGGATGCCCGTTGAGCAGGACCCCATCCAGGGCCGCGAGGCCCTTCCAGAGTCGCTTGCGCAACGCCTCGATCCGCCGGCTTTCGGCCGCCAGCTCGCGCCCGGCCAGTTCACAGGCCAGCCCGAACCCCACGATCTGGTGTACAGCCAGCGTGCCGGAACGCATTCCGCCCTCATGGCCGCCGCCATGCATCTGGGGTTCGACCGGAATCCGCGGTTCCCGGCGGACATAAAGTGCCCCCATGCCCTTGGGCCCGTAGAGCTTGTGGGCGGACATCGACAGGAGATCGATATCCATGGCAGCCACATCAACGGGCAATTTCCCCACGCTCTGTGCGGCATCCACGTGAAAGATCGCGCCCGCCTCATGGGCAATCACCGCGAGAGCGGCGACATCCTGCGCCACTCCGGTCTCATTGTTCACATGCATGATCGAGACCAGGATGGTGTCCGTCCGCAGCGCCTCGCGAAGCTGGTCCGGCGGCAGGATTCCGTCGGCGGGCGGCGTGAGGTAGGTGACCTCGAAACCTTCGCGCTCAAGAGCCCGACAGGTGTCGAGTACGGCCTTGTGTTCGGTCCGCATGGTCACAATGTGCCGGCCGCGGTCCATCCGCGCGCGGGCCGCGCCCTTGAGTGCCAGGTTGTCGGCCTCGGTGGCGCCCGACGTCCAGACGATTTCTTCAGGCCGGGCACCGATCAGTCCGGCAACCTGTTCGCGGGCCTGACGCACGGCGGCTGCGGCCGCGCGGCCGGCGGCGTGCGAAGAGGCCGGATTGCCGAAACAACCTCCGGCGGTCATGAACCCGGTCATCGCCTCCGCAACGCGCGCATCCACGGGCGTGGTGGCGGCATAGTCCAGATAGATCAATTGGCTGTTCATCATTTCAACTCCCGGCGGCCACGGCCGGCGCTCCTGCGAGATCTCCGATGGCACGCAGCAAGCGAACCACATCGGCTTCGGTATTTTCGCGCCCGAAACTCACACGCACCGCGCTGCGCGCGGTCACTTCATCAAGGCCCATGGCGAGCAGCACATGCGAAGGCCGACCGCTGCCACTGTGGCAGGCCGAGCCGCTGGACACGGCGAGACCGGCACGGTCCAGCGCCATGACTGCCATTTCACCGTCCATCTTCGACATCAGCAACTGACTGGTGTTCGGCAAACGTGGCGCAGCGCGGGCCACCACGGTGACACCCGGATACCCTGCGAGTTGCGATTCCAGATGATCGCGCAACGCGCCGATCCGCGCCGCATGCTCTTCACGTGCCTCGGCGGCAATCTCACAGGCCCGACCGAAGCCCACGATGCCCGGCAGATTCTCGGTCCCACCGCGGCGCCCACCTTCCTGACCGCCGCCGGCAATCAGCGGTTGCAGATCGAGACGCTTGTCGACGATCAGGGCACCCACCCCGCGCGGACCGCCCAGCTTGTGGGCCGACAGACTGACCAGATCAGCCGCACGGGTGATCGGAGCCAGATCCAGCTTGCCGGCCCACTGAATGGCATCGCAATGCAGCAATGCGCCAGCCGCATGCACCCTCTCGGCAATCGCGGGAATATCCTGCAAGACGCCGGTCTCGTTGTTGGCCGCCATGACAGAGACCAGGCGAACCCCGGGCGTGAGCTGTGCCACGAGCTGCGCCATGTCCAACCGGCCTTCGCCATCGACAGCGATTTCGTGCACCCCGATGCCCCGCCGCCGCAAGCTGGCCGCCGGTTCGCGGACGGCTGCGTGCTCGACGGCACTGACCAGGATACGGGGCTCGCGCCACTGCTCGATCAGGCCGTTCAGGGCCAGATTGTCGGCCTCCGTACCGCCGCTGCAGAATACGACCCGGGCCGGCTCCACATCAGCCAGCGCCGCGACGCGTGCCCGTGCCTGCTCCAGCAGGGTACGCGCCATCCGACCTTCTCTGTGAACGCTGGATGGATTGCCGCAACCCGCACCCAGGGCCTGCTGCATCGCCTCTGCAACCCTCGGTTCGACAGGGGTGGTGGCGTTATGGTCCAGGTAAACGCGTGGCATGGATCAGCCCACCGGTTCGGCAGCCCGTGGCTCCACGAAGACTATCGGCTGCTCGTCACTGCGGCCGTCCTGCCGGGCGGCCACCTGGCGCACTCCCGGGCGCGCCGCCAGATCGGCCAGCGTCACGCCGGCGAGGAAACTGTGGATGTGGTCGCTGAGTTCGGCCCACAGGCCGTGGGTCAGGCAACGTTGACCGTCCTGGCAATCACGGTTGCCGCCACAGCGCGTCGCATCCCAGCATTCATCCACCGCCAGGATGATGGCGGCCACGGTGATGTCGCCGCCGTCGCCGTGCAGGTGGTAACCCCCGCCGGGCCCACGCGTACTGGTCACCAGTCCACCTCGCCGAAGCCGGGTAAACAGTTGTTCCAGGTAAGGCAGGGAGATGCCCTGTCGCCGGGCAACATCCCCCAGGCACACGGGGCCCTCGGCCTGGTGCAGCGCCACATCAAGCATGGCGGTCACGGCATAACGGCCCTTGGTGGTGAGCTTCATCGAGATGAACCCGAAAGATATTCAATCCAGGCCCTCAGCAGACCATAACCGACCAAAACGGTCAAGAATTTCGCCAGCGCCGCGATTCCACGGCTGTGAGGATGCCCCGGAGGATGTTGATCTCGTTGCGGTCCGGTCGCGCGCGGTGGTAGAGCCGCCGCAGCCGACGCATCAGGTGGCGAGGATTGTCCGGATCAAGAAACTCCATGCGCACGAGCACCGTCTCCAGGTGCGCAAAAAAACGCTCGAGTTCCTCACTCGGCGCGGGTTCGTGCTCATCGGTGGCAGCCGCCGGCCGGCCGGCCATTCGCAACTCATAACTGAGCACCTGCACCGCGGCCGCCAGGTTGAGCGAGCTGTATTCCGGATTGGCCGGAATGTGCACCAGATGATGGCACAGATCGAGCTCCTCGTTGGTAAGGCCGGTCCGCTCGCGACCGAAAACCAGCGCCACATCACCGGCGACCGCCTCCTGCCGTGCGCGCTCAGCGCATTCGCGGGGATCGAGTTCCGGCCAGGAAAGTCGGCGCTGCCGCGCGCTGGCCCCTGCCACCCAGCGACAGCCGATCAGGGCCTGGTCCAGGGTTTCCACCTGTCGCGCATCACGCAGAACGTCTTCCGCGCCCGAGGCCAGTGCCACCGCTTCCGGATCGGGAAAACGGTCGGGCGCGACCAGTATCAGCCGCGACAGGCCCATGGTCTTCATGGCGCGCGCCGCCGCCCCGATGTTGCCGGGATGCGAGGTGCCGACGAGTACGATGCGAATGTTGTTCAGCATGCGCCCTTCCATTCAGTCGTCTGCCCGCCCGCGGGCAAATCTGGTATTCTACACGGCCTTTGCGGGGCCGCGCCGACTCCGCCCGTTCTTTCAACCATCCGGACCACAGAGGCCATCATGCAGCCGCTGCTCAACATCGCCGTGCGCGCCGCGCGCCGTGCGGGCGACATCATCATCCGCCAGATGGACCGTCTGGACACGGTGCAAGTCAAGGCCAAGCGCCGCAACGACTTCGTCAGCGAAGTCGACCAGCAGGCCGAAGAAGCCATCATCGACACGATTCGCCGGACTCACCCCGATCACGCATTCCTCGCCGAGGAAAGCGGTGGCCAGGGCAACAGCGACTTTGTCTGGATCATCGATCCCCTGGACGGCACGACGAATTACCTGCACGGCTTTCCGGCCTTCTGTGTATCCATCGCACTCAAGATCCGCGACCGGGTAGAGCACGGCGTGATCTACGACCCGCTCCGACAGGAACTGTTCACGGCGTCGCGCGGTGAAGGGGCGCAGCTCGATGGCAGGCGCATTCGGGTAGCCGGCCTGCGTGGCCTGGAAGGCGCCCTGATCGGGACCGGCTTTCCCTTCCGCGAGTTCGCCGACCTCGACGCCTACCTGAACATGTTCCGGACCATCGTGCAGGAAACAGCCGGCGTTCGCCGGGCGGGTTCCGCTGCCCTCGATCTGGCCTATGTGGCGGCCGGCCGGCTGGACGGTTTCTGGGAACTCGGCCTCAGGCCCTGGGACATGGCGGCCGGCGCCCTGATGATCCGGGAGGCCGGCGGCATGGTCGGCGATCTGCGCGGCGGAGATTTCCTCCAGACCGGCGACATTCTGGCCGGCAACCCCAAGGTCTTCACGGCCCTGCACAAGGCCCTGGCACCCGCGCTGCGCGGCTGAGCCCGGTTCCGGTCCGGGCAACGAAAAACGGGACCCGAAGGTCCCGTTTTTTCTGTCCGGCTCCCGCCAGAATCAGGGCGCGCTGTCCGCGGCGCTTTCCTTTTTCTGCGGCACCAGGTCGCTGCGATCAACCTTGAAGAGCAGCGCCAGCGGACTGGCCACGTAGATCGATGAGTACGTACCCACCACGATGCCGATGATCAGTGCGAGCGCGAAGCCGTGGATGACCTCGCCACCGACCACGAACAGCGCAATTACCACCAGCAAGGTGGCAAAGCTGGTCATGATCGTGCGTGACAGGGTCTCGTTGATCGCCGCGTTCATGACTTCGGGTGCCGAAGCCTTGCGCATGATGCGGAAATCCTCGCGGATGCGATCGAAGACCACGATGGTGTCGTTGAGCGAATAGCCGATCACCGCCAGCACGGCGGCCAGCACCGTCAGGTCGAACTGCACCTGGAAGAACGAAAACCAGCCGAGCGTGATCAGCGAATCGTGAATCAGGGCGATGACCGCACCCGGTGCGAACTTGATCTGGAACCTGAAACCGACATAGATCAGTACGCCGATCAGGGTAAAGAGCATGGCCAGCCCGCCCTTCTCGGCCAACTGTTGGCCGACTTGCGGGCCCACATATTCCACGCGCCGCTTCTCGACCCTGGCATCCTGCGCACTGAGCGCCTGCATGACCCGGTCGCTGATAGCGGCGCTGGACTCGTCGGCCGAGGGGCGCAGGCGGATCAGCACGTCACTGGAAGTGCCGAAATGCTGAACGACGGGGTCCTTGAAGCCCGCCTTGTCGAGCGTGCCCCGGATATTGCCGAGGTCCGCGGTCTGCGGATAGGCCACCTCGATGACCACGCCGCCGGTGAAGTCGATGCCGAAGTTCAGCCCCTTCACCGAAAGAATGACCACGGATGCCAGGACCATGACCACCGACACACCGAGTGCGATGTGGCGGATGCCCATGAAGTCGATCTTGGTTACTCGCTTGAATATTTCCATGCTGCCGCTCTCCGAAAAATCAGACCGACAGGCGGGTCAGTCGCTTGCCGCCGTACAACCAGTTCACAATGGCACGCGAGCCCATGATCGCGGTGAACATGGACGTCACGATGCCCAGCGACAGCGTGACGGCGAAACCTTTCACCGGGCCCGTGCCGAAACTGAACAGCACGATGCCGGCAATGAGTGTCGTGACATTGGCGTCGGCGATGGTCGAAAAGGCTTTCTCATAGCCGGCGTGGATGCTGGCCTGGGGCGTATTGCCGTTGCGCAGCTCCTCGCGTATGCGCTCGAAGATGAGGACGTTGGCGTCGACCGCCATGCCCACCGTGAGCACGATACCCGCGATACCCGGCAGTGTCAGAGTCGCCTGCAGCAGCGACAGCAGGCCGACAATGAGCACCAGATTCATGAACAAGGCAAGGTCGGCAATCAGACCGAAGACCTTGTAGTAGACGGCCATGAAACCAACCACGAGCAGGAAGCCGATCACCACCGCCTCGAAGCCCTGGTTGATGTTGTCCTTGCCCAGGCTCGGACCGACGGTCCGTTCCTCGACGATATCCATGGGTGCTGCCAGCGAACCGGCGCGCAGAAGCAGTGCGAGGTCCTGCGACTCCTGCGGCGCCAGGCCGGTGATCTGGAACCGGCTGCTGAAGATGCCCTTGATGGTGGCGATGTTGATGACCTGCTCGACCTTCTTGTGGGTCTTGACGATCTTGCCATCCACCTCGTGGGTTTCCGGCTTGTTCTCGATGAACACCACCGCCATGGGCTTGTTCAGATTGCGCTTGGTGGTTTCGGCCATCTTGGCCGCGCCCTTCGAGTCCAGATTGACGATGACCGCGGGGCCGCCGGTCTGGGAATCGAAGCCGGCGCTGGCGCCGGTGAGTTCGTCGCCGGTCACCACGACATCACGCTTGAGCAGGACCGGACGGTCACCGTCCTTGGTGTGATAGAGCTTGGCGCCCAGCGGTACGTGGCCGGTGCGCTCGGCTTCATAGGGATTGCCGTCCTGGTAGACGAGGCGGAACTCCAGGGTGGCCGTGGAACCAAGAATTTCCTTGGCGCGCGCGGTATCCTGCACGCCCGGCAGCTGCACCACGATGCGGCTGTCGCCCTGCTGCTGGACGATTGGTTCGGCGACGCCCAGTTCGTTCACGCGATTGCGCAGGGTGGTGATGTTCTGCTCCAGCGCGTTCTTCTTGATGTCACGCAGCTCCTTTTCGCTTACGCGGAGG
This sequence comes from Gammaproteobacteria bacterium, assembly GCA_050115425.1. Classification (GTDB taxonomy): domain Bacteria; phylum Pseudomonadota; class Gammaproteobacteria; order Natronospirales; family JASFQN01; genus JASFQN01. Next base: position 14,216 of record JASFQN010000021.1, read on the forward strand.
CTCAGCGTGGGTGTCCGGGCGTTTTCCACGGTCTCGATCTGCAAGTCACGGTGCTTCTCGCTGATCAGATCCCGGGCCTTCTGCAGATCTTCCGGCGTACGGAAGCCAATCGTCAGGCCGTTGCCGCTGACCTGCGCCGACTGGTAGCGGATACGCTTGTCCCGCAATTCCGTCTTGATGTCCTTCTCGTAGCGGTCGACGGCCTGCGCCACGGCGGTCTTCATGTCCACTTCCAGCAGAAAATGCACGCCCCCGCGCAGATCGAGGCCAAGACTCATGGGGCGCATGCCCATGGCCCGCAGCCATTCCGGCGTCCGCGGCGCGCGGTTCAGGGCCACAACGTAGTCATCGCCCAGTTCGGCCTTCAGCTTGTCGGCCGCCTTGAGCTGCTGCTCGGGATCGTCGAAGCGGACCAGAAGGAGCTTGTCCTGGAATCCGGCCGACTTGTAATCCATATCGGCGGATTTGAGGATGCCGGTCACCTTGTCCAGCGTGGCCTGGGTGGTGCCGGATGAACCGCTATGCGAAACCTGGACCGCATAGTCCTCTCCGAAGATGTTGGGCAGCGCCAGCAGCAGGCCGACGGCCACCACCAGAACGACCGTAATGTTCTTCCAGGCGGGATAATGATTAAGCATGAACCGACCTTTCTTCTTGCGGGCCCGTCTCAGGCGCCCTTGATCGTGCCCTTGGGCAGCAGGGCCGCCACGGCGTGCTTCTGAATCTTCAGCTCGACGCCGTCTGCAACCTCGACGCTGACAAACTGTTCGCCAACCCGGGTCACGCGGCCCAGCACACCGCCGTTGGTCACCACTTCATCGCCCTTGTTCAGGGCTTCCACCATCTTGCGATGCTCCTTCTGGCGCTTCGACTGCGGCCGGATCAGGAGGAAGTAGAAGAGGATGAAGATGACCGCCAGCGGCAGGAAGGTGAGCAGGGGATTGCCCTGACCGGCGGGCTGGCCGGCCTGCGCTGCGAAGGCGTCATTGATGAAAAAGCTCATATCGGGTCCCTTCAGGATGATCTGGAATTCTTGCGGCCCGCCCCGGAATCAGGCCTGCTGCCGGAGGGGCGCCCTTTCCGTGTCCGAAAGCGCCGTATTATGCCACAGGCGGGGTGGATTTCTCCCGCAGGGCATAGAATTCGTCCACAAAGTGGGCCAGCTTGCCTTGCTCGATGGCGCCACGCAAGCCCCGCATCAGTTCCTGGTAATAGTGCAGGTTGTGAATGGTGCTCAGGCGCGCGCCGAGAATTTCTCCGCACTTGTCGAGATGACGGAGGTAGGCCCGGCTGTAGTGCCGACAGGTGTAGCAGTCACAGGCCGGGTCTATCGGGCCGGTATCCTCGCGATGGCGGGCATTGCGAATTCTCAGCAGACCGTGCCGGGTGAACAGGAAGCCATTGCGTGCGTTGCGCGTGGGAAGTACGCAGTCGAACATGTCGATGCCGCGGCGCACCGCCTCGACGATGTCCTCCGGCGTACCCACACCCATCAGGTAGCGTGGCCGGTCGGCCGGCATGGCCGGGAGCACGCTGTCCATCACCGCAATCCGCTCCGCCTCCGTCTCGCCAACCGAGAGCCCACCCAGCGCATAGCCGTCGAATCCTGTGGACACGAGGCCCTCCAGCGATTCCTGGCGGAGTTCCGGATACATGCCGCCCTGCACGATACCGAACAGGGCGGACCCGTGATCACCATGAGCCTCGCGGCACCGCGCGGCCCAGCGCAGCGACAGTTCCATCGACTCCCGCGCCTGGCGGGCCGTGGCGGGATAAGGAGTGCATTCGTCGAAGATCATGACGACATCCGAGCCCAGCGCGTGCTGCACGCCAATGGCCTCCTCCGGCCCCAGGAAGACCTTGTCGCCGTTGACCGGGGAACGGAAGGTGACGCCGCGCTCGGTGATCTTGCGCAGTTCGGCCAGGCTGAAGACCTGAAAGCCACCGGAGTCAGTAAGGATGGGGCCCTGCCAATTCATGAAATCGTGCAGGTCGCCGTGCCGCCGGATGATCTCGGTGCCGGGCCGCAGCATCAGATGGAAGGTATTGCCGAGGATGATCTGGGCGCCCAGGTCGCTGACCTCCTCGGGCGTCATGGCCTTGACGGTACCGTAAGTACCCACCGGCATGAATGCCGGCGTATCCACCACGCCACGGGCAAATGTCAGGCTGCCGCGCCGGGCCGGACCATCGGAATGGTGCAGGGTGAATTTCATGAATTGCGTCCGGCAGTAGGCGCGGGTTCCACGAACATCGCGTCGCCATAACTGAAGAATCGGTAGTCGGCCTTCACCGCATGGCGGTAGGCATCCATCACCGCCGTGTATCCGCCAAACGCGCAGACCAGCATGAGCAGGGTCGATTCCGGCAGATGGAAATTGGTTATCAGCGCATCCACACAGCGGAAACGATACCCCGGGTAGATGAACAGCGCCGTCTCACCCTGAAAGGGCGCGAGATTTCCGCCGGTGCTGGCCGACTCGAGGCTGCGCACTGCGGTGGTTCCCACGGCGACGACCCGGCCACCGCGGGCCCGGGTTCGCGCCACGGCCTCGCACACCGAGCTGCTGACCTCGGCGAATTCGCTGTGCATGTGGTGCTCGCGGATATCGTCGGCGCGCACGGGCTGGAAGGTGCCGGCCCCCACGTGCAGCGTCACGAAGGCCTTGTCCACGCCGCGCTCCTCCAACGCCCTGAACATCGCGTCATCAAAGTGCAGGCCCGCCGTGGGCGCCGCCACGGCCCCTTCCCGGCGCGCGTAGACCGTCTGGTAGCGCTCCCGATCGGCAGCTTCATCGGGCCGATCGACATACGGCGGCAGCGGCATGTGGCCGACTGCGTTGAGAACCGTCAAGACGTTCTGGTCCGGGAATTCCAGCCGGAAAAGCGCGCCGTCCCGTCCGGTCACCCGTGCGCGGCGGTCGCCCTCCAGCTGCAGAAGCGTACCGGTGGCCGGTGACTTGCTGGCCCTCACATGCGCCAATGCCTCGCACGGCGAAACAATGCGCTCGATGAGCACCTCCACCCGGCCGCCCGTGGCCTTGCGACCCAGCAGGCGTGCGGGAATCACTCGGGTATCGTTGAAGACCATCAGGTCGCCGGGGTTCAGGAGCTCGACCAGATCGCGAAACCCCCGGTCGTCAATCCTGCCGGTGGCGCCGTCGAGGTGCAGCAGCCGGCTCGCTGAACGCTCCGGGAGGGGATAGCGTGCAATCAGCTCCTGTGGGAGATCGAAATGGAAATCGCTGCGGCGCATGGCGCGCGGAATGGTAGCAGGTCCCGTCATTGGTGGCGACTGCCAGTGTAGATGGTGCCCGGGGTCGGACTCGAACCGACACACCCGAAGGTACGGCATTTTGAGTGCCGCGCGTCTACCAATTTCGCCACCCGGGCCCGGCGCGCAGTATAGCCCCGCCACTGCCATGCGGCCAGTCCCTGTTGGCTGGAACTTGCCTCCGCCGGGTGGCACCATGCCATGCAGCCTGTCCGATCGGGATTCTCGAACGATGAAATATTGCAGCCAGTGCGGCGGTCGCGTGGAGTTCCGCGTTCCGGAGGGAGACAACCTGAAACGCTTCGTCTGTCCCGACTGCGGCACGATTCATTATGACAACCCGCGACTCGTGATCGGCTGCGTGCCCGAATGGGGAGAACGGATCCTTCTCTGCCGCCGCGCCATCGAACCACGGCTGGGTTACTGGACGGTGCCGGCCGGGTTCATGGAGCACGGTGAAACCACCGAAGAGGCCGCGGCACGCGAGACGCTGGAAGAAGCTCGCGCCCGCGTGGCCATCGAGGACGCTCTGGCCATGGTCAGCATGCCCGATATTGGCCAGGTTCACCTGATGTATCGTGCCCGCCTCCTGGAGGAACGCTTTGCACCGGGGCCTGAATCGCTCGAGGTGCGCTTGCTTCGCGAATCGGAGATTCCCTGGGAAGACCTGGCGTTTACCAGTGTCCGCTATGCGCTGGAGGTCTTTTTCGCCGATCGCCGGCGCGGCGTGAGGGAGTTTCACACGACGTCCGCACAGAAACCGCCCGGTCAGCGAACGACCCCGTGAACACACCGACGGCTTATGGCAAAATATTCACCCGCTGCGCCGTCCCGGCGCAGCCAATGACCGCTTCATCCGGAGCCTGAACTATGACTTTCGTAGTGACCGAGAACTGCATCAAGTGCAAGTACACGGATTGCGTTGAAGTCTGCCCCGTGGACTGTTTCCACGAAGGGCCCAACATGCTGGTGATCGATCCGGAGGAATGCATCGACTGCACGCTCTGCGAGCCGGAATGTCCGGCCGAGGCCATCTATTCGGAAGACGAACTGCCGGATGGCCAGGAGCACTTCCTCAAGCTCAACGCCGAACTCTCCGCAGACTGGCCCGTGCTGACCGAAAAGAAGCCGGCGCCGGACGACGCCGAAGAATGGGACGGCAAGACCGACAAGCTCCAGTACCTGGAGCGCTGATCAACTCTTTCAGCGGCGCGGTCCCAGGGGTTGGTCCGGACCGTCGAGCCGCCTGATTTCCGCAAGCAGCGCCGCTGGCGGCAAGTAGCCGTTAATTTCGTGGCCTTTTTCGGTAATGATGGTGGGCGTGCCGGAGATGCCGATCTCCTGACCCAGTTGATATTCCATCGCCACGGGCGTCTTGCAGTCGGGACGGGGCAAGCTTACACCCTGCTTGACGGCGGTAAGCGCCGCCTTGCGGTCATCTGAACACCATACCGCCTGGGCTTTGTGCCAGGAACTCGAGCCGAACCCCGCACGCGGATAGAAAAGGTAGCGCACCCGAAGCCCGAGAGCGTTCATCTGCGGCATGTGTTCGTGCAATTTCCGGCAATACGGACAATCCACATCGGTGAACACGGTGATGGTCCGCGTCGGATGTGGCGGGGAGTAGATGATCATGTTCTTTTCACCGATTGCCTCGATGGCCGCGGCTCGCGCACCGGCCTGGGCCTTTTCGGTGAGATTGCTGTGGTCGGCCAGGTCCAGAAGATCGCCCTGGAGGGCATAACGGCCGTCGCCGGACACGTAAAAGACCTGCGGCCCCATGGAGACCTGGTACAGGCCGGGCACCGGACTCGGCGCTATGCTGTCGATCTTCATGCCCTGAAGTCGACCGCGAATTGCCTTTTCGACGCCCACCGGCACTTTGTCACCTGCAAAGGCCGGCGCGACTGTCACCAGCAACACAAGGCCTGTCAGAATCCCGCGCAACAATTGCATTCTCCCGTCCGGCCCGGTCTATCCACGTGGATGATGTCGGGCATGGACATCCTTCAGGCGCTCGCGCGCCACGTGAGTGTATATCTGTGTCGTGGACACATCGCTGTGGCCCAACAGCATCTGCACCACCCGCAGATCCGCGCCATGGTTGAGCAGGTGTGTTGCAAACGCATGCCGCAGCGTATGCGGCGAGAGTGGCCGCTCAATGCCGGCCTCACCCGCATAACGCTTGATGATATGCCAGAAGGCCTGACGGGTCATCAGCGGGCCCCGCCGCGTCGGAAACAGATAATCACTTGGCCGCCCCCGCGTAATTTCGGAACGGCCTTCCCGCAGGAATCGCTCGACCCACTCGACTGCGGATTCGCCCAGCGGCACCAGACGCTCGCGCTGACCCTTGCCCACCACTCGCACGACGCCCTGTCTCAGGTTGATTTGATCCATGCGCAGGGCAACAAGTTCCGACACACGCAACCCCGTTGCATAAAGGACTTCCAGCATCGCCCGGTCACGTAAACCAAGAGGTGTTTCCACGGCCGGGCGGAGAAGCAGGCTTTCCACTTCGCCCTCGCTCAATGATTTCGGCAGCGGTCGACCCAGGCGCGGCATGTCGATACGCAAGCTCGGATCCTTGTCCACCACGCCCTCCCGCAGGAGATAACGGTAGAAACGCCGCAGACTGGACAACTGGCGGGCTGTAGAGCGCGGCTGCGCGCCGGCTTCCACCCGTGCGGCCAGGAAGGCCAGCAGGTGGTCGCGACGCGCCTCGGCGAGAGACAGATGACGGGAAGCCAGCCAACCCGCGAGGTGGCGAAGGTCGGTTCGATAGGCTTTCAAGGTATTGTCGGACAGCCCGCGCTCCATCCAGAGAGCGTCCAGAAAACGGTCCAGCAGGAGTTCGCCGGAAGAGCTTGCCGGCACTGTGCGCCGCCGTTTCCCTTCTCGCCCCCCTCGCTGCAGGTCTTGTTCGTGCATCGATGCTTCCCCCCAGAGACAACCAACCGGTGCGGCACTCTGACGCAGCCGGCACAGGTCCAACCCGGAATGCCGGTGGCCGATCCGATTTCCGTTAGAATGGACGACGGTGGATGCCCCAGTATCCACCGAAGTCCTTCGACCCGGACGTGATTATGATCACAGAATGTTATGTTAACTCAAAAATCGGAGCGGTGACGGAATATCGTCGCATCGCCCACCCGCAGAGAATGATCTGTGCATAGGGTTCGCAAGGTACCTGTGAGGCTTGCCCGAGGCATATACGGTGGCTGGTTCTGGCTGGTCGGTGGCGCCTGGACGCTCGCCACCGGCACACTGATCGTGCTCGCGCCGGGACGGGCGGTCCGCCGGCATGTTGCGCGCCTCGCCTCGCGCGGACTGCTCCACCTGCTCGGGATGCCGGTCCGCGTCGAGGGCCTGCAACAACTCCCGGAGGGTCCCTGCATCATCGCTGCGAACCACGCGAGCTATCTGGACGGCATCGTCCTGACGGCGGCGTTGCCACCAAGATTTTCGTTTGTCATCAAACGCGAAGTCACATCGGTCCCCTTCATGCACCTCGTACTCCGGCGTTTGGGAGCTATCTTCGTGGAACGTTTCAACAGCCACGGGGCAGGTGGCGGGCTGCGGCAGATGATCAAGGCGGCGCGCGAAGGTCAGGCCCTCGGGATTTTTCCCGAGGGCACATTCACCGCGGAAACGGGCATACGCGAGTTTCGCATGGGGACGTTCATGATCGCCGTCCGGACGGGTCTGCCGGTTGCCGCCGTGGCAATCAGTGGAACCCGGCGTCTGCTGCCGGCGGAAAGCTTCTGGCCGCGTCCCGGCCAGATACGGGTACGGGTGACGGGCAGCCACCTTGGCGCGGGCACGGACCGCGCCAGTGTGCTGGCGCTCCGCGAAGCCGTTCGCGACAGTATTGTCGCAGCCGCCGATGAACCGGATCTCCTCAAGGCGCCCCTGCCCGAAGAATCATGAAAAAAAGGGGCGCTTGCGCGCCCCTCGATCGAAGATCTCTCATGCCTTGCGTTCGACTCAGTTGCCGCTCGCCAGATTGTTGTGGACGTACTGGATCCACTGCTCGGCGTTCTTCTTGGTGCCATCATACTTGCGAGCCTCGCGGAACGCCTGCAGGGCGGCATCGTATTTCTTGCCGTCCACCGCCGCCATCCCACGCAGAATGTAGGCGTCACCGGGCTTTTTCAGGCCACCCTTGTCGAGCGCCTTTTTGGTCGCGCTGAGCACACCCTTCCAGTTGGCCATCTGCTGGTAGATCTGGGCCTCACGAAGGTAGAACTCGCCGTCGTCCGCATACTGGGCCGCCTGGTCGTAGGTGTCGATCGCCTTCTGGAATTCCTTGGCCAGGAACCAGGCATTCGCCTCCCGCTCCAGATTCTTCTTGTTCTTTTCGACAATGCCCTTGTCGATGCCCGCGGAGACCACCTTGGCCGCTTCCCAGGGAGCGTTTTGCAGCATGTAGAGCTGGGCCAGGTTGAGGAAATCCTTCTCCTTGGTCAGCAGCCCCTTCTTGTAGGCAAGCGCCAGCGTGGACAAGGCTTTCTTGTCCTCGTTGAGCTGAAGGTACATCGTGGCCAGCTGCTGCCAATATTCGCCCTTCTCCGGCCACAGACCGACCATTCGTTCCAGAATGTCGGCCGCCGAGGCGTAATGCTCCAGGCTCGCCTCGGTGGCCAGCCAGAGCTTGTACCAGCCTTCGTGCGGAGTATCGGCCTTTTCAACTGCCTGCTTCGCATAAGGCACGGCCTGAGCATACTTCTCCTGGTAGGCGTAGGCCGCTGCAACCATGAAGTAGACCTCGGGATCCGGCTTCTCCGCATTCTTCAGATAGCGGTCCAGAACCGTAATGGCCTTCTGGTATTCCTCAAGCAGCGTATACACCTGCGCAAGCGCGCGAAGCGACTGCAACTGGGCGGCTGCCGGCAGTGCATTCAGGGATACCGCCTGCTGGAGGTAGTCTCCGGCCTTGTTGTAGTCGGACTTGTTTTGTGCGGAATCCTTGTTCTTGGAATCCGATGCCCGCGAAATGTAGACGTATGCAATGGTCTGCAAAACGACGGCCCGCTCGTAGTCCCGACCTTCCGTGCTCGGGAGCACTTCGTCCAGAACCTTGAGCGACTCGGCATATTTGCCGTTGGTGAGCAGTTCCTGCGCGTTCTGGACCTTCCGGTAGGTCTGCTCGCGCATCATCTTGCTGCTGCTCTGGGTATCTTTCTTTTCGTTGGACCCGGCCCCACCGAGGGTGGTGGCGTAGCCCGTCTGGCAGAGGCCGATGGCGAGCAACACCACCAGCACTCCGTACCACTTATTACGGTGCTTGATCATCTTTCCACCTGCCTCGCTTATCTGCCGGCGCCCTTCGGCAACTTGAAGGTGATGGTCTGGGTGGCCTCTCGTTCCACCGGCTTGCCATCAACGATGCGCGGCTTGAACTTCCAGCGCAGGATGGCACGCAGTGCCGCCCGGTCGAATACGTTACCCGGTTCGGATTTCACCACATGCGGGCTCGATACCGAGCCATCCTTGTTGATGGTGAAATTGACCGTCACGTACCCCTCGGTGCCGTTGAGCAATGCCTCACGCGGATAGTTGGGTTCGATGCGGACGATCGGAATAACGTCGCCTTCCTGACCGCCGCCGGCCTGATAGCCACCCAGATACGGGCCGGACCCCACGCCGAACGGAATGTCCATCTTCGGCATGTTGATGTCCAGCCGCTGCTGGGGTGCCTGCTCCTGCTTGGAGACCTGCAGATCCGGCGGGGGCGGTGGCGTGTCCGGGGGCGGCGGCTTTTTCGGCACTTCCCGCTGCTTGGTGTGGAGCTCTTCCTTCTTGGGAACGCGGACGAAGTTGAGCTGGAGCGCGTTGCCCGACCGCTTGTTCGCGCCGGCACTTCCCTGAATCAGGTGGTGC
>JASFQN010000022.1:0-23111 GCA_050115425.1 Gammaproteobacteria bacterium
TCGATCGGCGAGCATCCGCAGGACAAGAAAGCCCGCGGTGAACCGACACGCCTGGAAATCGGCGACGGCAACACCATCCGGGAATTCTGCACCATCAACCGCGGCACCACCCAGGATCGCGGCGCCACCACCCTGGGTGACGAGAACTGGATCATGGCCTACGTGCACATCGCCCACGATTGCGTTGTCGGCAGCCACGTGATCATGGCCAACGCGGCCACACTCGCGGGCCATGTAACCATCGAGGATCACGCCATTCTCGGCGGCTTTGCAAAGGTGCACCAGTTCTGCCGGATTGGTGCGCACAGTTTTTGCGGCATGAATGTCGATCTGACGCGCGATGTGCCGCCCTACGTGATGGTCTCCGGAGTTCCAGCCGCGCCGCACGGCATCAATTCCGAGGGGTTGAGGCGCCGCGGTTTTTCCGATGCGTCCATCCGTGCCATCAAGCAGGCCTATCGAACGCTCTATCGTTCGGGATTGCGCCTCGAGGAGGCCAGGCAGCGTCTGAGCGAAGCGGCGGAGGATGCTCCGGAAGTCCTTGCGCTGGTCGATTTTCTCGCTGACAGCAACCGCAGCATCGTACGCTGATGCGAATCGGACTGGTCGCGGGCGAAGCATCTGGAGACGCCCTCGGCGCCGGATTGATCCGGGAGCTGCGGCGGCGCTTCCCCAATGCGGAGTTCGAGGGCGTGGCCGGCCCGCGGATGCGGGCGGAAGGCTGTCATGGCCTGGCTGACATCGGCGAGCTCGCGGTGATGGGTCTCACCGAGGTTCTGGCGCATCTTCCACGTCTGCTCCGTCTGCGGCGCTCGCTGCGTCGGCACTTCACGACCAACCCGCCGGATGTGTTCATCGGCATCGACGCGCCCGATTTCAATCTCGGTCTCGAGCGCGCCCTGCGGCGGCAGCGCATCCGCACCGTGCACTACGTCAGCCCTTCGGTCTGGGCGTGGCGTTCAGGGCGGGTGCGCACGGTTGGGGCCGCAGCCGACCTGGTTCTTTGTCTTTTGCCGTTCGAGCCGGCCATTTATGAGCGCGAGGGTATTTCGGCGGTGTTCGTGGGCCATCCGCTGGCCGATCGACTGACTCCGGCCGGAGAACCGCAAACCGCACGGGAAGCGTTGGGTATGCCCCCTCGGAAGCCGGTCCTGGCTTTGCTGCCCGGCAGTCGGCGGACGGAAATGTCGGCGTTGGGCGAAATCTTCATCGAGACGGCCCGGCGGCTGCGCGACGCGCACCCGGAACTGCAATTCGTCGCGCCCATGGCAACATCGAAGCTGGCCGCGCAGTTTCAGGAATTGCACGGGCGGATTGCGCCGGATCTGGCCGTGACCATTCTCGACGGACAGGCGGAGCGGGCCATGGCGGCTGCGGACGCCGTATTGCTCGCGTCCGGCACGGCGACGCTCGAGTCGCTCCTGCTCGGGCGACCGATGGTGGTCGCCTATCGGTTGTCGGCCGTCACCTACGCTATCCTGAAAGGACTGGGTCTGTTGCGACTGACACGGTTTTCATTGCCCAACCTGCTGGCCGGCCGGGATCTCGTGCCGGAGTGCATGCAATCCGCGGCGCAGCCGGACACACTGGTCGCCGAGCTGGAGCGCGTGCTCTTCGACGCGGATGTGCGCCGCGAGCAGATTCAGGGCTTCGCCGCGCTGGGCGAGACCTTGCGACGAAACGCCGACCATGAAGCGGCGGGGGCGGTCGCAGCGCTGGTCGGGGCGCGCGATGCCTCGGATGCGAGGAAGGGAGTGCATGACTGAACAGATCGGTCTGGGGCTGGAAACGCTGGAATATCCGGGCTGGACGGCGGGCGTGGATGAGGTGGGACGCGGTCCGCTGGCCGGTCCCGTCGTGGCCGCGGCGGTCGTGCTGGACCCCGATCGGCCGGTCGACGGGCTGCGTGATTCCAAGGCCCTGAGTGCTGCGCAGCGCGAAAGGCTGGCCGCCGAGATCACCGGGTCCGCCCTGGCCTGGGCGATTGGCGTGGCCGAGCCGGAGGAGATTGACCGGGTCAACATTCTGCAGGCCACGATGGCGGCCATGAGACGTGCCGTGGCGGCGCTGGTCCGGTCTCCCGAACTTGCCCTGGTGGATGGCAACCGTGCCCCGGGCCTGGCTTGCCCGACCCGGACAGTGGTTGGGGGCGACCGGCTTGTGCCGGTCATTTCCGCGGCGTCGATTGTGGCCAAGGTTCATCGTGACCGCCTGATGGTGACGCTGGACGAAGCCTATCCCGCCTACGGATTCGCCCGGCACAAGGGCTATGGAACGGCCCGGCATCTCGTGGCGCTCGAGCGCCATGGACCGTGCCCCGCACACCGTCGTTCATTCGCGCCGGTGCGCCGGCTGGTCAGCTTCGGGCAAGCACCGGTTTCCGACGAGTTCGTATCATGACCGACTTCGTACATCTGCGCCTGCATACCGAATATTCGCTGTCGGACAGCGTGATTCGGGTGCCCGGGCTGATGAAGGCGGCGGTGGACATGGGCATGCCGGCGGTGGCGCTGACCGATCAGGGCAACCTGTTCGCCATGGTCAAATTCTATCGGGCAGCCCAGAGTCACGGCCTGAAACCGATCATCGGCGCGGATATGCTCATCGACGAGCCTGCTGAAGGCGAGGCACCCAGCCGTGTGGTCTTGCTCTGCCAGAACCTCACCGGCTACCGCAACCTCACCGAATTGATCACGCGCAGTTATATCGAGGGTCAGCGAACCGGCACGCCCACGCTGGATCGGGCCTGGCTTGCCGAGCGCGCCGACGGGTTGATTGCCCTCTCGGCGGGGCGTGAAGGGGACGTCGGGCGCGCCCTGCTGCTGGGCCGATCCGAGCTGGCGCACGAGCGGGCCAGCTGGTGGGCTCGCTTGTTTCCGGATCGCTACTATCTGGAGTTGATCCGCACGGGGCGCGAGGGCGAGGAAGACTATCTGCATCTGGCGGTTGATCTCGCAGCCGACATGCGCCTGCCGGTCGTGGCGACCAATGACGTCCGTTTCCTCCAATCCGATGATTTCGAGGCGCACGAGGCGCGTGTGTGCATTCACGAGGGGCGGATTCTCGATGACCCGCGGCGCGAACGCCGCTATTCGGAAGAGCAATACCTGCGTACGCCCGAGGAAATGGCGGAACTGTTTTCCGACATTCCCGAGGCACTGGCCAACAGCGTGGAGATCGCACGCCGCTGCACGGTGGAAATGCGGCTGGGCGAGAACTTCCTGCCTCGATTTCCGCTTCCGGAAGGACGCACTACCGAAGAGCACCTTCGTCATGAGGCACGCGAGGGACTGGCGCGCAGACTCGAGCAACTGCTGGATCCCGCGGCCGCGGACTACGAGGAACAGGCGTCCCGCTACCGCGAACGGCTGTCGACCGAGCTGGAAGTCATCGAGGGCATGGGGTTCCCCGGCTACTTCCTGATCGTCGCCGACTTCATCCGCTGGGCCAGGGAAAACGGCATTCCCGTGGGGCCCGGCCGCGGCTCGGGCGCAGGCTCGCTGGTCGCATACGCATTGGGTATCACCGACCTCGACCCATTGCGCTACGATCTGCTGTTCGAACGCTTTCTGAACCCCGAGCGCGTTTCCATGCCGGACTTCGACGTGGATTTCTGCATGGAAGGCCGCGACCGGGTGATCGATTACGTGGCCGACCGCTACGGTCGGGACAAGGTCTCCCAGATCATCACCTATGGCAGCATGGCGGCGCGCGCCGTGGTGCGCGACGTGGGCCGCGTGCTCGGACACCCCTATGGGTATGTGGACAGGATCGCCAAGCTGATTCCCTTCGAACTCGGGATGACGCTCGACAAGGCGCTGGACCAGGACGACGAACTGCGGCGCAACTACGACGATGATGAGGAAGTGCGCACCCTCATCGACCTGGCGCGCTCGCTCGAAGGACTGGCCCGCAATGCCGGCAAGCACGCCGGTGGCGTGGTCATCGCTCCCTCGGTGCTGACCGATTTCACCCCGCTGTATTGCGAGCCGGGCGGCGGCAGCACGGTCACCCAGCTGGACAAGGACGACGTTGAAGCGGTCGGTCTGGTCAAGTTCGACTTCCTTGGCCTGCGTACCCTGACGATCATCGACCATGCGGTGGCCACCATCAATGCGCTGCGTGGCCAGGCCGGCGAGGAGCCCCTGGATATCGCCGGTATCCCGATGGACGATCCGGAGGCCTATGCGCTGCTCAAGCAGCAGGCCACCACGGCCGTCTTCCAGCTTGAATCGCGCGGCATGAAGGACCTCATCCGTCGCCTCCAGCCTGACAATTTCGAGGATATCGTCGCCCTCGTGGCCCTGTTCCGTCCGGGACCGCTGCAATCGGGCATGGTCGACGATTTCATCAACCGCAAGCACGGCCGCGCCGAAGTCAATTATCCCCATCCGAGCCTGGAAAAGGTGCTCAAGCCGACCTATGGCGTGATTCTCTACCAGGAGCAGGTCATGCAGATTGCCCAGGTGCTGGCCGGCTACACGCTGGGTGGCGCCGATCTGCTGCGCCGGGCAATGGGCAAGAAGAAAGTCGAGGAAATGGCCAAGCAGCGCACGGTGTTCGTGAACGGCGCCGCGGCCAATGGCGTGGACGAGGCGACCGCGACCTATATCTTCGACCTGATCGAGAAGTTCGCCGGTTACGGCTTCAACAAGTCACATTCCGCGGCGTACGCACTCCTCTCGTATCAGACCGCCTGGCTCAAGGCGCACTATCCGGCCGCCTTCATGGCGGCAGTGCTGTCCGCCGATCTTGATCACACCGACAAGATCGTGACGCTCATCGACGAATGCCGGGCCATGGAGCTCGACATCCTGCCACCCGACGTGAATGCTTCCGGGCATGCCTTCACGGTCGCGGGAACCAAGGGTATCCGCTACGGGCTGGGCGCTATAAAGGGCGTGGGCCGCGCGGCCATCGAAGCCATGATTGCCGAGCGCAACGAGCACGGTGCATTTGCCGATCTGGTGGATCTGTGCCGGCGGGTGGATCTGCAGAAAATCAACCGGCGCGTGCTCGAAGCGCTGATTCGGGCGGGCGCGATGGATGCGCTCGGTGCCAATCGCGCAACACTCATGGGCGAGCTCCCCCGGGCGCTGCAACTGGCCGATCAGCAGCACCGCGCGCGCGACGCCGGCCAGGTGGATCTGTTTGGTCTCGCGGCGGGGCCGGAGCCGACGCCGGAGGGTGATACGCCTGTCGAGTGCCTGCCGGAATGGGACGAACTGGAACGCCTGGCCGCCGAGAAGGAAACCCTGGGCCTCTATCTTACCGGGCACCCTATCCAGCGCTATGAAGAAGAGCTCCGCCATCTGGTGAGCGGCAGGATCGGCGAACTGGTGGCCGAAGAACCGCCCGCCAGCGGCAGCGCCGACAGACCGCGCGGTTTCGGCAGCCAGAAGGCGGTGACCATTGCCGGTCTGGTGATGGAACAGCGCAAGCGAGGGGGGCGTGTCACGCTGGTTCTGGACGACCGCACGGGCCGGGTGGAGGTCACCCTGTTCGAGGAGGCGTTCAACCGCTTCCGGCACCTGCTGGGCAAGGATGCCATTCTGGTGGTCGAGGGCCGGATGGGCTTCGATGATTTCATCAACGGCTATCGTGTCACGGCCCGTGAGATAATGGATATCGAGCAGGCCCGCGAGCAGTGGGCACGGCGGGTGGACATCCGCTGGCATGCCGATACCGTTGATCCCGAATTCAACGCCAGGCTGCGCGAACTACTCGAACCCTTCCGGGGCGGGCGCTGCCGGGTGCGAATCCACTACCGCGGGCTGTCCGCCAGCGCGCGGGTGACATTGGGCGACGAGTGGCGCGTACGGCCCGCAGAAGAGCTTTGTACGCGCCTGGAACGCTGGCTCGGGCGCGATGCCTTCCGCATCGTCTATGGCCCGCGGCCGGTGCAGGAAAGCGAACAGCGTCAGGCCGGGTAGATGACCGATCCCTTGCCAGCGGCGTCTCAGATCATTACCTTTTACCGACTTTTACCGGCAGACCGAATTCCATGAATCTCAATTTCCTCGATTTCGAACAGCCCATTGCCGAGCTGGAGGCCAAAATCGAAGAGCTCCGCTACGTGGGCGACGACTCGGCCATCAACATCAGCGAGGAGATCTCGCGGCTGCAAGCCAAGAGCCGGGCGCTGACCGAGTCCATCTTCTCGTCACTGAGTGCCTGGCAGATTGCCCAGCTGGCGCGCCATCCCCAGCGGCCGTATACGCTGGACTACATCCCGCGGCTGTTCACCGACTTCGAGGAACTGCACGGCGATCGTGCGTTTGCTGATGACGCAGCCATCGTGGGCGGCCTGGCGCGATTCAACGGTCGCCCGGTCATGGTAGTGGGCGAACAGAAGGGGCGCGACACCAAGGAAAAACTGAAACGGAATTTCGGCATGCCGCGCCCCGAGGGTTATCGCAAGGCCCTGCGGCTGTTCAAGATGGCCGAACGCTTCTCCCTGCCGATCTTCACCTTCATCGACACACCCGGTGCCTATCCCGGCGTGGGGGCGGAGGAGCGTGGCCAGAGTGAAGCGATCGCACGCAACCTCTTCGAGATGTCCAGACTTCGCACCCCCATCATCTGTACAGTGATCGGCGAAGGGGGGTCCGGCGGCGCGCTCGCCGTGGGTGTCGGCGACCGGATTCTGATGCTTCAGTACAGCATCTACTCCGTGATTTCACCCGAGGGTTGCGCGTCCATCCTCTGGAAGAGCGCGGAAAAGGCCTCCGACGCCGCCGAAGCCATGGGCGTTACCTCGGAGCGCATCAAGAGCCTCGGATTGATCGACCAGATCGTGAAGGAGCCGCTCGGCGGGGCCCACCGGGATCCGGAGAGCATGGCGGAGTCGCTTGGCAAGGCCCTGGCCGATACCCTGCGCAAGGTGGAGCAGGTGTCGATGGACGAGCTTCTGGCCCAACGCTACAAGAAGCTCATGGGCTTCGGCAGTTTCCGGGAATAGCTTCCGCGCAAGGCCCTCTGATTCACGAATTCGCGGGCCGGGGCCCGTGTCGACGCTGATCGGAGGTGGCAGTGAGCGAAGTCCGTGATTTCAGCCCGCAGGCCCTTCTCGAACGCCTGCCATCCGGCGAGCGCCCGCCGCGCATTGTCGTTGCCTTCAGCGGTGGCCTGGATTCGGTCACCCTTCTGCACGCCCTGGTGGCGCTCCGCGATCACCTGCCCGGTCCCGTGGCCGCCGTGCATGTCGATCATGGCCTCAATCCCCGTTCCGGCCACTGGGCGCGGCATTGCGTCGAGATCTGCCGTGCCCTGGATGTGCACTGCAGCGTGGGGCGGGTGACCGCCGCCGCCGGGCCTGGCGAAAGCCCCGAGGCCAGGGCCCGCGAGGCGCGCTATGCATGGCTGCGGGACCAGGTGGGGCCGGGCGACTGGTTGCTGACGGCCCACCACCGGGACGATCAGGCGGAAACCGTTCTTCTGCAACTCATGCGCGGGGCCGGTCCGGCCGGGCTGGCGGCCATGCCCGCGCGCACCCGATTCGCAAGGGCCTGGCTGTTGCGCCCGCTGCTGGATTTTGCCCGAGCCGACCTGGCGCGCTATGCCAGGGCCCACCGGCTGAACTGGCTGGATGATCCCGCCAATGCCGAACTCGATTTCGATCGCAACTTCATTCGCCACCGGCTGATGCCGGTTCTGCAGGACCGCTGGCCATCGGCTGCTGCCACCCTGGCACGCAGCGCCCGCCATGCGGCCGAGGCCTCGCATCTGCTCGATACGCTTGCCGAAACCGATCTGCGCGCGGCCGGCGCCCGGCCCGGCGTGCTGCCGCTGTCCGGACTGCGGGAGCTGGATCGGGCGCGTCAGGCCAATCTCGTGCGCTACTGGTTGCGCTCGTGCGGTCTGGGGGTGCCCGACGAGCGCCACCTGCGTCGGTTGCTCACGGAAATGGCTCTGGCCCGGGCTGACCGCCTGCCGGTGGTGGCCTGGCCGGGTGCGCAGGTGCGGCGCTACCGGGGCGAACTCCACGCCCTGGCTGGCGATCCTCCGGCGGTGCCGGGCGGCCCTCTGTCGCTGAGCGTGCCGGGGAAGCTGGAACTGCCTGCGGGCCTGGGTGTGCTGGAGATTGCCCGTTCACCCGCAGGTGTGCTCGATCCGGAGCGCCTGGGGACCGGGCCGCTGACCGTGTCATTCCGGCGGGGGGGCGAGCGTATCCGGCCGGCAGGCGGGCGTCATCACCGTGCCCTGCGCACGTTGTTCCAGGAATGGGGTATTGTGCCCTGGATGCGCGCACGCATGCCCCTGATCTATCATGGCGATGAACTGGTGGCTGTGGCCGACCGGTGTGTTTCGGACAATTTCGCCGCAGCCCCCGGAACGGCAGGGCTTGCGCTGGAATGGCGCGATCACTGGCCGGTCGAATAGCAATCAAGGGGCAAGTTCTGATTGTGATGCGGGGAGGGTTCTGGTAGTGTGTAGACCCGATTTGCGATCCCCCGATCGCATCCCAGAAATCGGACTTCCCTAGATGACGCACTTCATATTTGTAACCGGCGGTGTTGTTTCCTCGCTCGGGAAAGGCATCGCTTCGGCCTCGCTTGGCGCGCTTCTCGAGGCACGCGGTCTCAAGATCTCCATGGTCAAGCTGGATCCCTACATCAACGTGGATCCCGGCACCATGTCGCCCTTCCAGCATGGCGAGGTTTTTGTCACCCACGACGGCGCCGAGACCGACCTCGATCTGGGCCACTATGAGCGTTTCGTGCGCACGGTGACCGGCCGTTCCAACAATTTCACCACCGGCAAGATCTACGAGAACGTGATCCGGAAGGAGCGCCGCGGCGACTACCTGGGCGGCACCGTGCAGGTGATTCCGCATATCACCGACGAGATCAAGCGCTGCATCATCCAGGGCGCCGACGAGGCGGATATCTGTATGGTGGAGATCGGCGGTACGGTGGGTGACATCGAATCACTCCCGTTTCTCGAGGCGATTCGCCAGTTGAGCGTGGAGCTGGGGCGCAGCCGCACCCTGTACATGCATCTCACCCTGGTGCCGTATATTCCCACGTCGGGCGAAATCAAGACCAAGCCGACCCAGCATTCCGTGAAGGAGCTGCGCTCCATCGGTATCCAGCCCGACATCCTTCTCTGCCGGGCCACGGACCCGCTGCCCGAAGATGCGCGCCGAAAGATCGCGCTGTTTACCAATGTCGAGGAACGCGCCGTGGTTTCCGCTGCCGACTCGGACGATATCTACAAGATTCCCCTGCTTTACAGGGAGCAGGGGCTCGATGACATCGTGGTCGAGAAGTTCCACCTCGATGTGCCCACGGCGGACCTGGCATCCTGGCGTCGTGTGGTGGAAGCGCGCGCCAATCCCGAGGCCGAAGTCAATGTGGCCATGGTCGGCAAATACGTGGACCTGGCGGATGCCTACATGTCGCTGAACGAGGCCCTCAAGCATGCGGGCATCCACACGCGCACGCAGGTGAATATTCATTATTTCGATTCCGAGGAAGTCGAGCGCAATGGTACCGGGTGCCTGGAAGGAATGGATGCAATCCTGGTGCCCGGGGGCTTCGGCGAGCGGGGCATCGAAGGCAAGGTCGCCGCGGCACGCCATGCGCGCGAGAATCGTATTCCCTATCTGGGTATCTGCCTTGGCATGCAGGTGGCGGTCATTGAATACGCGCGTGATGTGGCAGGTCTCAACGACGCACACAGCACGGAATTCGACCGCAATGCCGAGCATCCGGTGATTGCCCTGATCACCGAGTGGCAGAATCGAGAGGGTGGCATCGAGGTGCGCAGCGAGGAATCCGATCTGGGTGGAACCATGCGCCTGGGCGGCCAGGAATGCCGCCTCGAGAAGAACAGTCTCGCCCACCGGATTTACGGCAAGGAAACCATCGTCGAACGCCACCGTCACCGCTACGAATTCAACAACAATTATCTGAACACAATGCGCGACAGGGGCCTGGTGTTTTCCGGATTTTCAGTCGACGGGCTGGTGGAGATTGTCGAACTGCCGGATCATCCCTGGTACCTGGGCTGCCAGTTCCATCCGGAGTTCACCTCTACGCCGCGCGACGGACACCCGCTGTTCAGTGCCTTCATAAAGGCTGCGCGTGCGCATGCAGCCGGCGATCTGGCGAGGGCCGCCCGCGCATGAAGCTCTGCGACTTCGAAGTCGGGCTCGACCAGCCGCTTTTCCTGATTGCGGGACCGTGCGTGGTGGAGAGCGAACAGATGGCCATGGACACGGCCGGCGAGCTCAAGGAGCTCACCGAGCGTCTTGGCATACCCTTCATTTACAAATCGTCCTACGACAAGGCGAACCGCACTGCGCTGGGAAGCTACCGTGGACCGGGTATCGAGGAAGGCCTGAGGATTCTGGGTGAGGTGCGAAGCCGGATTGCCGTTCCGGTGCTGACCGACGTGCACGAAGATACGCCCATGGAAGAAGTGGCATCGGTGGTGGATGTGCTCCAGACACCGGCCTTTCTCTGCCGGCAGACCAACTTCATTCTCCGGGTGGCGGCACAGAACCGGCCCGTGAACATCAAGAAGGGACAGTTCCTCTCCCCGTGGGAAATGAAGAATGTGGTGGACAAGGCCCGCTCAACAGGCAATGAGCAGATCATGGTCTGCGAGCGCGGCTTCAGTTTCGGTTACAACAACCTCGTGTCGGACATGCGCGGGCTGGCCGTCATGCGCGAGACCGGAGCGCCGGTCGTGTTCGACGCCACTCATTCCGTGCAGCAGCCGGGGGGGCAGGGCACCCGCTCCGGCGGCCAGCGCGAATTCGTGCCGGTGCTGGCACGCGCCGCGGTGGCGGCCGGCGTGTCGGGCGTGTTCATGGAGACGCATCCGGAGCCGGACAAGGCGCTCAGCGACGGGCCCAATGCCTGGCCGCTGTCGATGATGGCCGAGCTGCTGGAAACCCTTCAGTCCATCGACCGCACGGTGAAACAGGCGGGTTTTCCCGAGAACCGGCTGTAGCGTGCCGCCGGGTCGCGGCGACCGGCGCCATGCTGATGCGGTCTGCCCGCGGCGACGGGGGACCGCATTGTTTTTTGTGAAAGATTGACCTGAACTCCATTTGCCAGGGAGAGAAGAACAGACCATGGCCAAGATAGTCGACATACGCGGACGTGAGATCATCGATTCGCGGGGTAACCCCACCGTGGAAGCGGATGTGGTACTGGACAGCGGCGTGACCGGCCGCGCGGCGGTTCCCTCCGGCGCCTCCACCGGCACCCGTGAAGCGGTGGAATTGCGCGATGGCGATCCCGCCCGTTACCTCGGCAAGGGGGTCCTGAAAGCCGTGGAAAACGTCAATGGCGTGATTTGCACGGCCCTGGCCGGTCATGATGTTTCCGACCAGCGTGGCCTGGATACCCGGCTGCTGGAACTGGACGGTACCGAGAACAAGAGCCGCCTCGGTGCCAACGCGCTACTGGCGGTCTCGCTGGCGGCGGCCCACGCTGCCGCGCGCGACAAGGGCGTCATGCTCTACCGTCACCTGGGTGGCGGCGGCGCGCACGAAATGCCGGTACCCATGTTCAATATCATCAACGGTGGTGCCCATGCCGACAACAGCGTGGACATCCAGGAGTTCATGATCCTGCCGGTGGGCGCACCAAGCTTTTCCGAAGGTCTGCGGTACGCCTCGGAGGTCTTTCACGCCCTGAAGAAAGTGCTTTCCGGTCGTGGTCTGAACACGGCGGTGGGCGACGAGGGTGGCTTTGCCCCGGATCTCCCTTCCAACGAGGCGGCGCTGGAAACCATTCTCGAAGCGATCGAGCAGGCCGGCTACCAGCCGGGGCGGGACATCTGGCTGGGCCTGGATGCGGCCAGCTCGGAATTCCATCGGGACGGCCGCTATCACCTCGACTCGGAAGGCAAGCAGTTCACGGCGGATGAATTTGCGGGCTATCTGGCCGACCTGGTGGATCGTTATCCGATCATCTCCATCGAGGACGGCATGGCCGAGGACGACTGGGAGGGCTGGGCGTTGCTCACCAAGCGGCTCGGACGGCGGGTGCAACTGGTGGGCGACGATCTCTTCGTGACCAACACCGCGATCCTCGAGCGCGGCATCGGCGAGGGCATCGGCAATTCAATCCTGATCAAGCCAAACCAGATCGGCACGCTCACCGAAACGCTGGCCGCCATCGACATGGCGACCGAAGCCGGTTATACGGCGGTCGTGTCACATCGATCGGGAGAAACCGAGGACTGCACGATCGCCGATCTCGCGGTGGCTACCCGTGCCACACAGATCAAGACGGGCTCGATGTCACGCTCCGACCGCCTGGCGAAGTACAACCAGTTGCTGCGGATTGAGGGCGAACTCGGAGCGCGCGCCAGCTACCCGGGGCTCAAGGCCTTTCCGGCCTCGGTGCACCTGGGCTGAGAGGCGGCCTCGGGGCGGGAGGCCAGATCATGCGAATCCTGCTCGCCATTCTCGTCGTCGTACTGCTCGTGCTCCAGTACCACCTGTGGGTGGGCTCGGGCAGCATGCCGGCGGCCTGGAACCTGCAGAAGGCCCTCAATGCCCAGCGGCACGAGAATGCCGACCTGAAGGAACGCAATCGGGCGCTGGAAGCCGAGGTCAGGGACCTCAAGAGCGGCAGCGAGGCCATCGAGGAACGCGCGCGGACCGAACTGGGCATGATCCGTCCGGGCGAGACTTTCTACGAGATCGTCGAAATGCCACATGACAGGAAACACGCTGCGGATACCGGTACGGGGGACGCGCCCGTGCCGCCGCGGAAGCCCGCGGCAGATCGCGCCGCTGCCGGCACGCGGCCCGATACCCGGGAACATCAACCGTGAGTGGCGGCTTGTGGGCGGTGATCCCCGCGGCCGGCGTCGGCCGGCGGATGGGCGGCCAGTCGCCCAAGCAGTACCTGCCGCTGGCCGGTCAGCCCGTGCTGGTTCACAGTATGGCGCCTTTCGCGGCACTGGATGGTCTTCTGGGCATGGTTGTCGCACTCTCGCCGGGTGACCGCTGGTGGCAGTCGCTGGTGGTGCCGCCGGGCCTGCCGGTGGAAACCGTGGTGGGTGGCGAGGAACGGGCGCATTCCGTACGCAACGCCCTGGCGCGGCTTGCGGGCCGGGCGGACGAACAGGACTGGATTCTGGTCCACGATGCGGCGCGCCCTTGTCTGCGGACTGCGGATTTGCACCGCCTGGTGAGCGCCTTGCGAGAGGATCCTGTCGGTGGCCTGCTCGGCTCGCCCGTCCATGACACGCTCAAGCAGGTGGATGAAGAAGGCTGCAGCGCGGGCACCGTTGACCGGCGGCGTATGTGGCGAGCCTTCACGCCGCAGATGTTTCGCTTCGGCGCCCTCACCGCCGCGCTGGATGCCCAGCTGGGCAACGGCGTGGCTGGCACGGACGAATGCATGGCCATGGAGGCGGCGGGTCTGAGACCGCGGCTGATTGAAGGCCATGCCGACAACATCAAGATCACCCGGCCGGCGGACCTGGAGCTTGCCGAGGCAATACTTGCAGCGCGCGGGGATGGGCAATGAGAATCGGTCACGGATTTGACGTTCATGCCTTCGGTCGCGGCGACCACGTGATGCTCGGTGGTGTGCGTATTCCGGCCACGCATGGTGTCGTGGCGCATTCGGACGGCGACGTGGTGCTGCATGCCGTGTGCGATGCGTTGCTGGGCGCCGCGGCACTGGGCGACATCGGCAGACATTTTCCCGACAGTGATCCGCAGTGGGCCGGGGTGGCGAGCAGTCGCTTCGTGAACCACGTGACGGCGTTGCTGGCGGAGCGGGGACTCAGGCCGGGCAATGTCGATGTCACCGTGCTGGCGCAGTCGCCGCGACTGGCGCCGCATATCGGGGACATGCGCGCTTCGCTCGCCGGGCTGCTGCGGCTTGCCGAAGATCGTGTGAGCATCAAGGCCACCACGACCGAGCGGCTGGGCTTCATCGGCCGGGAGGAGGGCCTGGCTGCGGAAGCCGTGGTGCTCGTGCTGGAACGTTCGGAGGCGCCGGTGTGATCAATCTGCCGGCGCTGGAGTTCGACGATCTGCCCAGGGCGCATGGCGAACCGCTGGTTCGCGGCCGGATGCGCACCGAACCCGAGGATTTCTTTGTCGACGAGCAACTCGGATTCGTCCCGACCGGTGCCGGGCAGCACCTGATGGTCCACGTGGAAAAACGCGGGGCCAATACGGCGTGGGTGGCACGGCAACTGGCGCGCCTGGCGGGTGTGGCGGTGCGCGACGTCGGTTATGCCGGGCTCAAGGACCGGCACGCCGTGACCCGCCAGTGGTTCAGTCTTCCTGAAACGGATGCCGCCGAAGCGCTGCTCGCCATCGATCATCCGGAAATCCGTGTGCTCGAATGTCTGCCCCACGACCGCAAACTGCGTCGCGGCGCGCTCAGCGGCAATCGCTTCCGAATTCGGCTGCGCGACATTTCCGGTCGGGTGGAGGAACTCGGAGACCGTCTGGCCGGCATTGGCGCCGCAGGCGTACCCAACTATTTCGGCCCACAGCGGTTTGGCAGGAATGAGGGAAATCTTCCGCGTGCCGCGGCCATGCTCGCCGGGGAGATTCGCATTCGAGATCGCAACCAACGCGGTCTGCTGCTTTCCGCGGCGCGCAGCGCCCTGTTCAACGCTGTGCTGGCGGCGCGCGTGAACCGAAACCGCTGGGACCGGATGCTGCCGGGGGAAGTGTTGATGCTCGACGGTACGCGCAGCCTGTTCGTTTGCGAGCAGCCGGATGCCGAGACAGTCCGTCGCGTGGAAGAGCTGGACCTGCACCCGACCGGCCCGCTGCCGGGCCGCGGTCACATCCCGGCCACTGGTGAGGCAGCCAGCGAAGAGGTCGGCCAACTCGCCGCGTTCGACGATGCCGTGGACGCGCTCGCCGGGTTCGGCCTCAGACAGGAACGGCGGCCGCTGAGGCTGCGCGTGCGTGAACTGACCTGGTCGATGCAGGGTCCGGACCTGGAGGTCGCCTTCAGTCTGCCGGCGGGGGCTTATGCCACCGTCGTGTTGCGCGAATTCGGCGTGTTCCGGGAGGCCTGATCGACCACCATCGCTCAAGCGGGGAGAGGGCAAGCCATGATTGAATTGTTTGACCACGGCCAGATTGTCGAACTCCGGCTCGACCGGCCGCCTGTGAATGCCATAAACGCGGACCTTCTGGAGGCGCTCAATCGGGGGCTGGACGATGCGGCCCGCGCCGAGGCCCGCGCGCTTGTCATCTCGGGTCAGCCGGGGATGTTCTCCGCGGGTCTGGATGTGCCAGGCCTGCTCAGACTTTCCCGACCCGAGATGCTGGCGTTCTGGGAGCAGTTCTTCGGCAGCATGGGACGGCTGGCGGCGTCGCCGGTGCCGGTGGCCGCGGCCATCACCGGGCACAGCCCCGCAGGCGGCGCCGTGCTGGCATTGTTCTGCGACTACCGCATTGCCGCCCGCGGGGAATTCCGTATCGGCCTGAATGAGGTGCAGGTCGGCCTGCCCGTGCCCGAGCCGGTGTTCCACGCGATGGCCCGCACCGTCGGCCGGGCGCAGGCCGAACGACTGTGCGTGCGCGGCCTGCTCATCGAGCCGGACGAGGCGCGCGATATCGGGCTGGTACATGAGTTGCGCCCGGCCGAAGAGGTCGTGGCGCGCGCTGTGGCGTGGTGCGATGAGTGCCTCTCGCTCCCCCAGAAGGCGCTGGCGACGACGCGCCGGCTGGCCCGCGCCGACCTCGCCGGACTGTTCGAAAACCTCGGCAGGGAGACCTGGGAGGCGATGAATGACGCCTGGTTCAGCGAGGAGACCCAGGCGACCATGCGCGCGCTGGTCGAAAAACTCGCCGAGCGCCGGAAGAAATAGTCTTCGCGGCCGGGGGTGGCCGGTAGTCAGCGATACCCGAACAGGCCGAGGGCACCCACCACGATCAGGTAGATGGCGACCACATAATTGAGCAGCCGCGGGCGCGCCAGGATCAGTACACCGGCGATAATCGCCAGAACCGGTGCCACGATGTGCATATCGATGTTGATGGTCATGCAATCCCCTTCGGGCTTATTGCTGATGGACTCGATTTCTGAGTAGCACATAGACGGCGCCGGTTCCACCGTCATGCCGGGGTGCGGAGCAGAAGGCGAGCACTTCGTCACGCCGACGGAGCCAATGGGCGACCCGCGTCTTGAGGACCGGTCCGCGAGGTCCCGAGCCCTTGCCCTTGCCGTGGACAATTCGAACACAACGGACTTCGCCACTCGCAGCCCGCAGGAAACCCGCCACCTGCGCGGCCGCTGCGTCCACCGTCAGTCCGTGCAGGTCCAGATGACGCTCCGGGGGAACCTGGCCTCGGCGCAGACGCCGGAGAACGCCTTTCTGAACGCCCGGGCGCAACCAGGTCAGTTCCTCGCCGGTTTCGAGTTCGAACAAATCGGGCGCGGTGACAAGGCTTTCAGCTAGGGCCATTTGCTCGTCGGCACGGGTGAATCGGGGTTCCGGCCGCGGTGGATTCGGGCGTGGATGAATCCGGTCGGATCGCAAACGCCTGACCGGGCCCACGCTCTCGCGAAAGAGTTCGAGATCCTCCGGGCTAGGGCGATTGCGACGACGTGGCATGCGTGGCTCCTGCTGGGACCACAAACACTAAACCAGGGCCGGCTTTCGGGCAACGCGGGCGGCGGCATTGCCTCGCCAGCCGCCCTTCAGATCGGTATCATCGCTGCTCGAACAAAATCCAGTCGCGCGGGGAGGACATCAGGGTTGAAGATATTGCTGAGCAACGACGACGGCTATCGAGCCGAGGGTCTTCGTTGCCTGCGCGACCGCTTGCGCGAACTCGGTGAAGTCACTGTCGTGGCGCCTGACCGGAACCGGAGCGGCGCGAGTAATTCGCTCACCCTGGAATCGCCCCTGCGCGCCCATCGGGAAGGGCAGGGCGTCTTTTCGGTGGAGGGAACCCCCACGGATTGCGTCCACCTGGCGATCACGGGACTGCTCGACGAGCGGCCGGACATGGTCATTTCAGGCGTCAATGCGGGCGGCAACCTGGGTGACGATGTGATTTATTCGGGCACGGTAGCGGCCGCCATGGAAGGGCGCTTTCTGGGTTTTCCGGCGCTCGCCGTTTCCCTGGTTTCGGAACGTGAAAACAATTTCGAGTGTGCGGCGCGGGTTGCCGAGACGCTGGTCCGGCACCTGTTCAGCGCACCGTTGCCGCGCGACACCATTCTCAATGTGAACGTGCCCGACCGGCCCTGGGAGAAGCTCGAGGGATTTCGCTCCACCCGCCTTGGCCACCGGCATCGTTCAGAACCGGTCATTCGTGACCGGGACCCGCGTGGCCGCCAGATATTCTGGATCGGGGCGGCGGGGCCCGAGGAAGACGCCGGCCCCGGTACCGACTTCCATGCCGTCCGTGCCGGTTATGTGAGCGTGACGCCGTTGCAGGTCGATCTCACGCGGCACGCCGCGCTCGAATCGGTCGACGACTGGCTCGGAGGAATGAGCCCATGAATGCGGGGACCACCGATCCGGGCATCGGCATGACATCGGCGCGGACGCGCGAGCGCCTGGTGAGCCGCCTGCGGGAAGCCGGTATTGGTGACGCGCGGGTGCTGGAGCTGATCCGCAATACCCCGCGCCATCGCTTTGTCGATGAGGCGCTGGCCAGCCGCGCCTACGAGGACACAGCGCTGCCGATCGGCCATGGCCAGACCATTTCCCAGCCCTTTGTCGTGGCTCGCATGACCGAAGCGCTGATCGCCGAGGGCATACCCGGCAGGATTCTGGAGGTCGGCACAGGCTGCGGCTATCAAACCAGCGTGCTGGCCCAACTTGGCGCGCAGATCTACAGCGTGGAGCGCATCGAGCCGTTGTTGCGGCGCGCCAGAACCATGTTGCGGACATTGGGCCTCGGCAATGTACGCCTCAAGCACAGCGACGGAAGCTGGGGGTGGCCCGAAAATGCACCATTCGATGGCATTCTGGTGACTGCGGCGCCTGAAGTCGTGCCCCAGGCGTTGATTGAACAACTCGCCGACGGCGGCCGGCTGGTGATACCGGTTGGACCGTCCGGCCGTCAGCAATTGCAGCTGATTACCCGGCAGGGCGACCAGGTCGTAAGCGAGACGCTTGGCCAGGTCAGCTTTGTCCCCCTGCTTGGAGGCCTCAGATAATGCGGATCTTTTCCCGGCTCTACGCCCGCGTCATGCACTGGTCGGGCCATCCGCACGCCCCCTGGTATCTGTTCGGCCTGGCCTTTGCAGAGTCCTCGTTTTTTCCCATCCCGCCCGATGTCATGCTCATGCCGATGACTCTGGCCACGCCGCAGCGCGGGTACCGGTTTGCCGCTCTGGCCACGCTCGGCTCGGTACTCGGGGGCATTGCCGGCTGGACCATCGGCTATTTCGCCTTCGAGGCGGTGATGCCGCTGCTTCACGAGTTCGGCTACTGGCAGAGCTTTCTCGAGGTGAAATCCTGGTTTGCGGCATGGGGCTTCTGGGCGGTTTTGCTGGCCGGCTTCTCGCCCATTCCCTACAAGGTATTCACCATCGCCGCGGGCGTGATGATCATGCCCTTGCCCGCCTTTGTCGCGGCCTCGATCGTGGGGCGTGGCGGACGTTTTTTCCTGGTTACCGCGCTGGTCCGCTGGGGTGGACCGAGAGTGGAACATCATCTTCGCCGGCACATCGACGTGATTGGCTGGGCGACGGTGATTCTGGCGGTGGCTGTGTACGCGGCGATCAAGCTCGGATGAGGGTCGTCCGTGCCATACTGCTCGGGGTCGGCATTGCGGCCGTAGCCGGTTGCGGCGGTGGCGTGTTGCGCTGGGAGACGCACGATTACACCGTGCGGGCCGGCGATACCCTGTATTCCATCGCCTGGCGTTTCGGCCTGGACTACCATGATCTCGCGCGCTGGAATCGCATCGGTGACGACTACACCATCTATCCAGGCCAGCACCTGATACTGGCGCCACCCGCGGAGGGTACCCAGCAGATTGCGGGTGCATCGCCGGGATCGTCCGTTTCGGAGGCGAAGGCACCTTCCGCGCCACCGGCAGCCGGTCATTCCGGCCCGCTGGACTGGTCCTGGCCGGCGGGCGGGCGCATCCTGGCCCGTTTCGGCGATCGCGGATCGGTTGGCAAGGGCATTGATATCGGCGGTCAGGACGGCGAAGCGATCCACGCGGCCGCGGACGGCCGTGTCGTGTACACGGGCAGCGGGCTGATCGGCTACGGCAAGACCATCATCATCAAGCACGACGACCATTACCTCAGCGCCTATGCGCACAATCGGGAAATATTGGTCGACGAGGGCGACGAAGTGCGCGTTGGAGACACCATTGCGCGGATGGGCGAGGGGACCGGCGGCCGGAGCATGCTGCATTTCGAAATCCGCCGAAACGGAAAAGCAGTCGATCCGCTTGACTACTTGCCGCCACGCTAGAAATATATACCCAGCCGCACGGATTATGTTTTCATGGTCCGCAAGCACAACGCATTGACGGTTGGTGGCAGGATGACAGGTTCCACAACTCGCGGCAGAAAGGGACGCAAACCCGGTAAACGGGACGCGGACGAGCTGTTGCAGGATTCGGACGCCTACGAATCCACGGATGACGATGCCGAGGACGGCGTGGGTCGCACGGCGGACGAGGGTGCCGCCGTGGCCGTGGAGGAAACGGTCGAAACCACATTCGAAAGTGGCGGTTTCGGAGACGAGCAGCTCGATGCCACGCGCATGTACCTGAGTGAGATCGGTTTTTCGCCGCTGCTTACTTCGGAGGAAGAGGTCTACTATGCGCGCAAGGCCCTCAAGGGTGACGAGGCCGCGCGCAAGCGCATGATCGAGAGCAACCTGCGCCTGGTGGTCAAGATCTCCCGCCGCTACATCAACCGCGGACTCCCCCTTCTGGATCTCATCGAAGAAGGCAATCTCGGGCTCATCCACGCGGTCGAGAAATTCGACCCGGAGCGCGGGTTCCGTTTTTCCACCTATGCCACCTGGTGGATCCGGCAGACTATCGAGCGGGCGATCATGAATCAGACCCGCACGATCCGGTTGCCCATTCACGTCATCAAGGAAATCAATCTCTATCTGCGCGCGGCGCGCAAGCTTTCCCAGACCCTGGACCGCGAACCGACGGCCGAAGAGATCGCCGACGTGCTCGAGCGTCCGATTGACGACGTCAAGCGGATGCTGGGACTGAACGAGCGCATTGCCTCGGTGGACACGCCCATCGGCAAGGACGGTGACCGGCTCCTGCTCGACGCCATCCCGGATGACAACAATTCGGATCCCTCCCGCGTCCTTCAGGACCAGGACCTGCATACCGTCGTGGAGACCTGGCTGTCCCGGTTGAGCGACAAGCAACGCGCGGTCGTGGAGCGGCGTTTCGGACTGAATGGGCGGGAAAAGGCAACGCTGGAGGAGGTGGGCAACGAAATTGGCGTCACCCGCGAACGGGTCCGCCAGATCCAGATGGATGCCCTGCGCCGCCTGCGCCAGATTCTGGAGAGCGAGGGGCTTTCCGAAGAGGCATTGTTCGAATAGCAAGCTGTGGTCAATGGCTGCGCGCCCGCAACGGGTGGGATGTTGCTTCGCGCGGCGCGCCAACCTGGAAGCACGATATCCACACCACGGACTCGCGCCTGTCCCGAGGCGTTCCCGGCATTCGCCGCGAGCGGCGGGGGAGTCAATCAGACGCTTCGCACAGGATGAGCGCTCACACCGCGTCCATGATCAGCATTGCCGCAACCACGCGCCGGTCCTCGCCCATGAGGATGTTGTAGGTCCGGCACGCCGCCGGCGTGTCCATCACTTCGAATCCCACGCCATGGCGCATCATGTACTGCATGACGGTCTGTTCCGGAAAGCGCAGCGCCGAGCCGGTTCCGAAAAGCAGCACCTCGGGATCGAATTCCAGCAGGCGCTGAAAATGCTCGAGGGTCATCCCGCTGAAGGCTTCCGGAAGCAGGTCCCGGTGGATGGCATCGGGCGTCACCACGACACTGGTCGTGATAACATGTTCGTTTATGGTGATGCGGCCCGGTTCGTAGGCGCGTATCACGTGAACGTCGGGCGAAAGCGTCTGGCGTGCGATTTTCATGCCGCCTACGATAGGCAATCCCGGTCCGGCGCTCAAGCGTCATGAAAGGTCTCCGCGAGTCTCCTGGCATGTCCGAATTCCGCCTCACTCTGTCGATTCCCGGTAGTCGCATGGCCGCTCCGGACAGCGCGCTGCCTGCGCTGCCCGGTCTGCGTCGGCTGGTGGCACGGGCGCGCCGGCTGGCGGCGCCGCCAGCCGGTGTGGCGGCGGGCCCGGCGCCTGCACAAGGCGCGCTCGCCGCGCTCGGCGACAGTGTCGAGGCCGGCGATCGGCCCTGGTTTCGTGCGGAGCCCGTGCATCTCCAGGTGGCGACGGATCACCTGGTATTGCAGGACAGCACCGTTCTCGCTCTCGCGGACGATGAGGCGGTCGCGCTGATCGAAGCCTTCAATGCCTTCTTCGAGGACGATCAGGCACGACTGGTCCGGGGGCACTCGGGTGCCTGGTATCTGTCACCCGGCTGGCTGCCCGACATCCGGGTCGCCCCGTTGGCCGCGGTCATCGGCCGCAACATTTACCCGCACATGCCATCCGGACCCGATGCGGCCCGTTGGCGGAGTTTCCTCTCGGAGATCGAGATGCTGCTGCATCAGCAGCCGGTGAATGCAATGCGGGAGGCCCGCGGCCTGCCCACCGTCAACAGCCTGTGGTGCTGGGGCGGTGGTCATCTCCCGGAGCAGGTGGCGGCGCTCCCCTGGGATCGTTTGCTCAGCGACGATCCGGCCTGGCGCGGGCTTGCCGAGCTGGCCGGCGTACCGACAGCGTCTCTTCCGCGCGACGCCGCAGACTGGCTGTCGCGTGAGCCCGCCGCTTGCGAACGCGTCATTCTGTCGGGACTCGAACTCGCCGCCGGGCACGGCAGCGAGTCCTGGGCCGAGACCCTCGAACGGATGGACTCGGAATGGTTTTCCCCATTGCTGGTCGCCTTGCGCGAGGCCGAGCTGGAGCGGCTGTGGCTGGACATCGATGGTGAGGGCTGGGAGGTTCATCGCCGGGATCTGCGGCGTTTCTGGCGCCGGCGCCCGCTCGAGGAGGTGCTGTGTCGGAGCGCCGGATAATCCGCCAGCGGGTGGGTGACGTTGACGCGCTTCCCGACGACATTCATCCACTCCTGCGTCGCATTTACGCCGGGCGGGGCGTGGCTTCGAGCGAGGAGCTGGATTACTCGCTTCAGCGTCTGCCGGATCCGGCGCGGCTGCGCGGCATGTCCGATGCCGTGGCCCTGCTTGCCAGTCACCTCGGTGGACGCATTCTCGTGGTGGGGGATTTCGATGCCGACGGCGCCACCAGTTGCGCACTGGCCGTACGCGCGCTTGAGTCGATGGGTGGCGCTGACATTGGTTACCTGGTCCCCGACCGTTTCCGGTACGGCTACGGACTGACTCCTGAAATTGTCGAACTGGCCCGCGCCCGGCGTCCGGACCTGATCGTCACGGTGGATAACGGCATTTCCAGCCACCAGGGAGTCGCGGCCGCGCGGGCCGCAGGTATCGATGTTCTGGTGACCGACCACCACCTGCCGGGCCGTGAGCTGCCCGACGCCAACGTCATCGTCAATCCCCATTTGCCCGGGGACACGTTTGCCGGACGCCACCTGGCCGGTGTCGGCGTGATTTTCCATGTCATGCTGGCTTTGCGACGCCACTTGCGAGCGCAGGGGCACTTCGGGCGCGCGGGTCTCGCCGAGCCGAACATGGCGGAGTTTCTGGATCTCGTTGCGTTGGGCACCATCGCCGATGTAGTGCAGCTTGATCACTGCAATCGCGTGCTCGTGGACCAGGGCCTGAGGCGCTTGCGCGCCGGCAAGGGTTGCCCGGGAATCCGGGCACTCGCCGCGGTGGCGGGCCGCGACGAACGGCGCATGACCGCAGCCGATCTGGGCTTTGCGGTCGGCCCGCGGCTCAACGCGGCCGGCCGCCTGGACGACATGTCACTCGGCATCGAGTGCCTGCTTGCCCGGCGGATGGATGCGGCCCGGGAAATGGCGGCACGGCTCGATCAGTTGAACCGGGAGCGCCGCAAAATCGAAGCCACCATGAAATCGGAA
>JASFQN010000023.1:0-22163 GCA_050115425.1 Gammaproteobacteria bacterium
ATCTTTCTTGATGTCTTCTATCATTGTCGTGCTCTCCGTTCCGGGGACCCTCTGATCAACTCCCCGCTATTGAGGAATCAGTCGGACGTTCCCACCACCATGGTGCCCACGTCGGAAGCACCTTCGAGTATTCGCATCAGATCGCCGGGCCGGGTCACGTTGTATACCCGCAACGGCAAGTCGTTGTCCCGGCACATGACGATGGCAGTTGCATCCATCACCATCAGGCGATCATCCAGCACCTGGTCATAAGTCAGGCGAACATACCGTTCTGCTTCGGGCGTCTGCACCGGATCCGCGGAATACACCCCGTCCACCTTGGTGGCCTTGATCAGGAGATCGGCGCCGATCTCGATGGCACGCAGACTGGCAGCGGTATCGGTGGTAAAGAACGGATTGCCGGTTCCCGCTGCGAAGATGCAGACCCGGCCCTTTTCGAGATGGCGCACGGCGCGGCGGCGGATATAGTCCTCGCAGACTTCATTGATACGGATCGCCGACATCACCCGGGCGTAGACGCCCAGATGCTCAAGCGCATCCTGCATGGCGAGCGCATTCATGACCGTGGCCAGCATACCCATGTGATCGGCCGTGACCCGATCCATTCCCGCACTGGCCAGACCGGCGCCCCGAAATATGTTGCCGCCGCCTATGACAACGCCAACCTGAACCCCCGCCCGCGACGCGTCGCGTATCTCCTCGGCAAGGCGTTTGATCACCACAGGATCGATCCCGTAGTCGGCATTGCCCATGAGGGCCTCGCCGCTGAGCTTGAGCAGAATTCGCTTGTAGGCTAACGGTCTGTCGTCGGTCATCGGGGCCCTCGCGGAACGGGGTTTTGAAACCTCTGATTCCATCCATGCACATGTCCTGCCCGGCCCGTACTTGCGTCCGGCACGGGACGCGTTGCAACGGAAGCTCGGAGGTTCCCTTACAAAGAGCCCCGCTATGCGGGGCTCCGGTGCCTTGGCAATTCTACAGCAAACCCGCCCGCCTGTACCTCGGGGCAAGGAGCCGCCGCCTGCCGGGCGCGCAAGGCGCACTGCCCGGCCGGCACGGCGCAGCTCAGCTGCCCCGCACCTGGGCCATCACTTCCTCGGCGAAGTTGCCTTCCTGCTTCTCGATGCCTTCGCCAACCTCGTAGCGTGCGAAAGCGAGAACCTCGGCGCCCGCGCCCTTGAGCAGCTTCTCCACGGTCTGGTCGGGATCCTTCACGAAGGGCTGACCCAGCAGGGTGACTTCGCCGAGGTACTTGCGCATGCGCCCCTCGACCATCTTTTCGACAATCTCGGCGGGCTTGCCGCTGTCCTGCGCCTGGGCACGGATGATCTCGCGTTCCTTTTCAAGCATCTCGGCCGGCACCTGCTCGGCGGCCACGCAGACGGGCCGGCTGGCCGCCACGTGCATCGCAATGTCGCGGGCCAACTCCTCGCTGCCACCCTTCATCTCCACGACGACACCAATGCGGGTACCGTGAAGATAGTGACCGATGACATCGGCGTCGCCGGCAAATACCTGGAAGCGGCGGATGGTGATGTTCTCGCCGATCTTGGCAATCAGGGCGCGCCGCGCCTCCTCGACCGTCTCGCCGCCGTCAAGCGGCAGTTCCGAGAGTGCGGCGGGATCGGCCGGCGATTCAGCCAGCACCAGCCCCGTCACCCTGGCCGAGAAGGACTTGAAATCGTCGCCCCCGGCAACGAAATCGGTTTCGCAGTTGATTTCGACCATGGCCGCCCTGCCACCCTCGGTGGCGATATCGATGCGGCCTTCGGCCGCCACCCGGTCGGCCTTCTTGTCGGCCTTGGCCAGGCCGGTCTTGCGCATGTGCTCAATGGCGGCGTCCAGGTCGCCATTGGTCTCCTGCAGCGCCTTCTTGCATTCCATCATGCCGGCGCCGGTCCGCTCACGGAGTTCTTTGACGAGCGATGCCGAAATAGTCATTGATCCAACCTCGAAAAATCTGTTACTTGCTTGTCATGCCAAAGGGATCGCGCCCCGCCTGCCGGCCGGGCGCGCCTCGCATTCGGCTCAGTCCTTGTCGTCGGCCGTGGCCTTCTTGGCCGTCGCCTTTTTCTTGGAAGCGGCCTTCTTGGTCGTCGCCTTCTTGGAAGCGGCCTTCTTGGAAGCGGCCTTCTTGGTCGTGGCCTTCTTGGTGGCCGTCTTCGTCGCGGGCTCTTCAGCCTTGGCTTCAGCCTTGGCTTCCGTCTTGTCCTCCGCAGCCGCTGCGGTCTTCTCTGCCGGCTTTTCTTCGTCCTTGGCCCCGGCCTTTGCCGCAGCCTTCTTCTTGGAGGCGGCCTTCTTGCGCGCCGGTGCCTTCTTGGCCGCCGACTTCACGCGGGGATTGCCCTCTTCGTCCAGCTCGACGAACTCATCGCCTTCGCCGCCAATTTCGGGCACGGATTCACGTCCCGTCAGCACCGCATCGGCGATGCCGGCGGTATAGAGATGGATTGCGCGAATGGCGTCGTCGTTGCCCGGAATGACGTAATCCACTTCTTCCGGGGAATTGTTGGTATCCACGATTGCCACGATGGGAATGCCGAGCTTGCGGGCTTCCTTGACCGCGATCTTTTCATAGCCGACATCGATGATGAACAGGGCATCGGGCAGGCCGTTCATGTCCTTGATGCCACCCAGGCTGCGTTCCAGCTTGTCCATTTCGCGGCGCAGCTGGGTGACCTCCTTCTTGCCGAGGCGATCGAAGGTGCCGTCCTCCGATTGCGCCTGCAGATCCGCCAGGCGCTTGATGGACTGGCGCACGGTCTTGAAGTTGGTGAGCATGCCGCCCAGCCAGCGATGATTGACGTAGGGCATCTGGCAGCGGGTGGCTTCCTTCTCGATGGCCTCGCGCGCGGCGCGCTTGGTGCCCACGAAAAGAAGCTTGCCGCCGTTGGCGGCCAGGCTGCTGACAAAATTCAGGGCGTCATTGTAGAGCGGCAGCGTCTTTTCCAGATTGATGATATGGATCTTGCTGCGCTCGCCGAAGATGAAGGGAGCCATCTTCGGGTTCCAGAAGCGGGTCTGATGACCGAAATGCACGCCAGCTTCCAGCATCTGGCGCATGGACACGTTCGCCATGATCAATAGTCTCCGTTGTAGGGTTGAGCCTCCATGTGCCCTCATGCAGCAACCGCCCTGCCCGATTCGGGGAGCGGCACCCGGCTGCATGTGCCGGCACATGTGCGGATTGGTTTGCTAAAAAAGAGCGCGCTTTATACCATAATCCGTCTTTGACAACAATCCGCCGGGTCCCGCCCGGCCAGGGATCCACAGGCATGTCCGTCACCATCAAATCCCCCGCCGAACAGGAGAAAATGCGCGTCGCCGGCCGCCTGGCGGCCGAACTCCTGGAAATGATCGAGCCCCATGTCCAGGCGGGCGTGACCACCGCCGAGCTCGACCGCATCTGCCACGAGCACATCGTCCGTACCCAGAAGGCGATCCCGGCCCCGCTCAACTATCGGGGCTTTCCGAAGTCCATCTGCACCTCGGTGAACCATGTGGTCTGCCACGGAATCCCCGGGGACAAACGGCTCAAGAACGGCGACATCATCAATATCGATGTCACGGTCATAAAGGACGGCTACCACGGCGACACGTCGCGCATGTTCCTGGTGGGCAAGACCTCGGTCATGGCCGAGCGGGTCTGTCGAATCTCCCGGGAAGCCATGAAGA
This sequence comes from Gammaproteobacteria bacterium, assembly GCA_050115425.1. Taxonomy (GTDB): domain Bacteria; phylum Pseudomonadota; class Gammaproteobacteria; order Natronospirales; family JASFQN01; genus JASFQN01. The sequence continues at coordinate 3,676 of JASFQN010000023.1, forward strand.
TCGGTATCGGCATGGTCCGGCCGGGCATCCGGCTGGGCGACATCGGCCATGCCATCCAGCAATACGTGGAGGGCGAGGGAGGATCGGTGGTTCGCGAGTATTGCGGTCATGGCATCGGCAAGGGCTTCCACGAGGATCCCCAGGTGCTGCACTACGGCACGCCGGGAACGGGCCTGGAACTGCAGGCCGGCATGACATTCACGATCGAACCCATGGTCAACGCCGGCAAGCGACACGTGAAATTGCTGCCGGACGGCTGGACCGTCGTGACCAAGGATCATTCGCTTTCCGCCCAGTGGGAGCACACCATCCTGGTGACCCCGGACGGGCACGAAGTTCTGACGCGGCGCACGGACGAAGACATCTGAACGTCCCGAGCTTCCGGCATGGCCGCCCCTGTCCCTCATTCCACGCTTGAACCCGCCGCCATCGTGGGCGCCCCCCTGCCCGGGCAATTGTCGGTCAGCGCCTTCCAGCAGGCGCTGACCCGTGCCGGTGAGGCCCTCTCGGAGCGCTTTCTCGCCGGCGATCCGGTACAGGACCTCGTCACGGCCCGCTCCGGTGCCATTGATCTCCTGATTCGCCAGGTCTGGCGGCTTTGCATCGGCGCGTCGGAGGCCGACCTCAGTCTGGTCGCGGTTGGCGGATACGGACGCGGTGAGCTTCATCCCTGCTCCGACATCGACCTGATGATCCTCACTCGCGAAGGCGAGCAGGAACGCTTCCGTTCGGAACTGGAGAAGTTTCTGACCTTTCTCTGGGATATGGGACTGGAAGTCGGTCACAGCGTCCGTACGCTTGGCGACTGCGTGACCGCGGCTCGCGATGACATCACCGTGGCCACCAATCTGATGGAAGCGCGATTGCTCGCCGGGCGCGCGGATCTTTTCGAGGCCATGTGCGAGGCCACCGGCCCGAAGCACATGTGGGATGCCCGGGCCTTCTTCGCGGCCAAGTGGCGCGAACAACAGGATCGGCACGAGAAATACCACAACACGGCCTACAAGCTGGAACCGAACGTCAAGGAAGGACCCGGCGGCCTGCGTGATATCCAGACCATCGGCTGGGTGGCCAAACGGCATTTCGGGGCCCGGACCCTGCACGATCTGGTTGACCACGGGTTTCTGACCCAGCGGGAATACGAAAGCCTCACCCGGGGCCAGTTGTTCCTCTGGAAAGTGCGCTTTGCGCTGCATCTGCTGGCGGGACGCCGCGAAGACCGCCTGCTGTTCGATTCCCAACTCAAACTGGCCCGCCAGTTCGGTTACCGCGACCAACCCCATTCCCTGGGCGTGGAACTTTTCATGCAGGATTACTACCGCAATATCATGGAGTTGCGCCGCCTCAACGAGATGCTGCTGCAACTCTTCCAGGAAGCGATTCTGCGACCGGAACAGGAAGAGCCCGCACCACTCAACGCCCGCTTCCAGGAGCGGCACGGCTATCTGGAGGCCGCCTACCCGGAGGTGTTTGGCCGCCATCCGTCCGCGCTGCTGGAAATGTTTCATCTGCTCGAGCAACACCCCGCACTGCAAGGGGTCAGCGCCCACACCATCAGACTGGTGCGCAGCCACTTGCACCTGATCGACGAGGCCTTTCGGGCCGAACCCGCTCACCGCGAACTCTTCATGGCCATTCTTCGTGAACCCCGGGGGGTCACCCACGAACTGCGGCGCATGAACCGCTACGGGGTACTGGGCCGCTACATCCCGGCATTTGGCGCGGTAACCGGCCGCATGCAATACGACCTGTTCCACACTTACACGGTGGACGAACACATCCTCGTGGTGGTCAGCAACCTGCGACGCTTCGCGCTGCCTCGGTTCAACCACGAATTTCCGCTGTGCAGCGAACTCATGCAGGCCATGGCCAAACCGGAAATCGCCTATCTCGCCGGCCTGTTCCATGACATCGCCAAGGGTCGGGGAGGCGATCACTCCGAACTGGGCGCCGTGGATGCGGAGGCCTTTTGCCTGGATCACGGACTCAGCCGTTACGACGCCCGATTCGTGGCCTGGCTGGTGCAGAATCACCTGCTGTTGTCGATTACCGCCCAGAAAAAGGACATCACCGATCCCCAGGTCATCCACGAATTCGCCACCCGCATCGGTGATCAGTTGCACCTGGACTATCTGTACCTCCTCACGGTCGCCGACGTACGCGGCACCAACCCCGATCTCTGGAATTCATGGAAAGCGTCCCTGTTCACCGAACTCTACGAACAGACCAGGCGCGCGCTGCGGCGAGGACTGGAGAACCCCATCGACAAGGAAGAGCTGATCGCCGAGACCCAGGCCGCCGCCCGGCGACTGCTCCAGCCGGGACATCTGGATGAGGCGACCATCCAGCGAGTCTGGGCCGTGTTCTCCGAAGAATACTTTCTGCGCCATGCCGCCGATGAAATTGCCTGGCACACGGAAGCACTGGCCCGCCATGACCTGGAGGAAGCGCCCATCATACTGGTGCGTCAATCGACCGCCCGCGGCGGCACGGCCGTAAGCGTCTACGGACCGCGCGACGATTTCAATTTCGGGCGTGCTACCGCGGCCCTGGACCAACTGGGCCTGACCATCCTGGATGCACGCATCATCCCGCTGGAAAATGGCTACACGCTCGACACCTATGTCGTACTGGAAGATACCGGCGAACCCATCGAGGAACCGGATCGCGTGGAACAGATCCGGCGCGTCATGCAGCGCGAGACCGGCCGTCAGAACGCGCGGCCCATGAATGTCACCCGTCGTGCACCGCGTCAGGTGCGCATGTTCACCACGCCCACGCACATCGAGTTCGCCGAGGACCGGCGCAATCATCGCACTGTCATGGAAATCATCGCCGGCGACCGGCCCGGCCTGCTGTCGGAAATTGGCAAGATCCTTCACACTTGCCATGTGCGGCTGCAGAACGCCAAGATCACAACCGTCGGAGAACGTGCCGAAGACGTCTTCTTCATTACCGACGAGAGTAATCGTCCCCTGGCTTCCGACGCGCGCGCGACACTCACCAGCGCACTAATGCAGGCCCTGGACAGCCCCGCATGAACGGGTCCGACGCCTCAATCACCATCAGTTCGAGAGTGAATGCATGAACCCCGACCTCGCCCGACTCCAGCCCTACCCTTTCGAAAGACTCGCCGCCCTCAAGGCCGGCGTCACACCTCCCGCGGGCCTTTCGCATATCCCGTTGTCCATCGGAGAACCCAGGCATGCCCCTCCGCAGTTCGTGCTCGATGCACTCACGGACAACCTGTCAGGGCTGGGCGCCTATCCCATGGCGCGGGGCCTCGGCGAACTTCGCGAGGCCATTGCCGGGTGGCTGGCTCGCCGCTTCGATCTGGGCAGCGGGGGCATCGATCCGGAACGCCATGTCCTGCCGGTCACCGGCACCCGCGAAGCGCTGTTTGCTTTTGCCCAGGCCGTGGTCGAGCGCGGCAAGGCCCCGATGGTCTTGATGCCCAATCCCTTCTACCAGATCTACGAGGGCGCGGCGCTGCTGGCCGGTGCCGAGCCGGGCTATCTCAATTGCACCGCGGAGAACGGTTACCTGCCGGATCTGGACGCGGTGCCGGACACGCACTGGCAGCGCTGCCAGTTGCTTTATCTGTGCAGCCCCGGCAATCCCACCGGGGCGGTCATGGACAGCAGCTATCTGCGTCGGGTGATCGAACTGGCCGATCGCCACGACTTCATCATCGCCTCCGACGAATGCTACTCGGAAATCTACGCCGACGATTCCAGGCCGCCCGTCGGCCTGCTCCAGGTCTGCCGGCAAATGGGGCGCGACGACTTCAACCGTTGTATTGTCTTCCACAGCCTCTCAAAGCGCTCGAACGTTCCGGGTCTGCGATCCGGATTCGTCGCAGGCGATGCACGTATCATCGAGAAATTCCTGCTCTACAGGACCTACCACGGGTGCGCCGCACCGATTCCGGCACAGCTCGCCAGCGTTCCGGCCTGGCAGGATGATGCGCATGTTGCCGAGAATCGCGAGCGCTATCGGAATAAATTCGACGCAACGCTGCCCATTCTCTCGAAGGTCATGGAAGTGGAGCGACCCGAAGGAGCGTTCTATCTGTGGCCACGCACCCCCATCGACGCCGAGGATTTCACCCGGCGGCTGTTTGCCGAATGCAATGTCACTGTCATTCCCGGCACCTACCTGTCCCGGCCGGGCGCGGATGGCGACCCGGGCGCCGGCCGGATTCGCATCTCCCTGGTCGCGTCGGTCGATGAATGCGTGGAGGCAGCCCAACGCATCCACGACTTCACCGCGGCCCTGTGACCCTGCCCGGTCTGGGAATTGGCCGGCAGTCCCGTATACTTCGTCCGGCCCTGACAAGCAGAAAAAGGAGGCAGACAGACTGATGGACAGGCTTCGACAGCAGATCGAGAGCGCCTTTGAAAAACGCGGCGACCTGGCGCCGGGCCGCGTGGACGACACGACGCGGGCCGCCGTAAACGACGCACTGGCGCTCCTCGACAGCGGCCGCGCCCGTGTGGCCGAGAAAATCGACGGCCAATGGCAAGTCAACGAATGGCTCAAGAAAGCCGTCCTGCTGTCTTTTCGCATCACCGACAATGCCGTCATAGACGGCGGGTTCACGCGTTTTTTCGACAAGGTCCCGCTCAAACACGCGGACTATGACGAACAGGCCTTCCGGGGAGATGGCGCTCGCGTGGTGCCACCCGCCACGGTGCGCCGCGGCGCCTGGGTGGCGCCGGATGTGGTCCTGATGCCTTGCTACGTCAACATCGGCGCACACGTTGGCAGCGGGAGCATGGTGGACACCTGGGCCACCATCGGCTCCTGCGCCCAGGTTGGTGCAAATGTGCACATTTCCGGGGGCGTCGGTATCGGCGGAGTGCTCGAGCCTCTGCAGGCCACACCCACGATTGTCGAGGACAATTGCTTCATCGGCGCGCGCTCGGAAATCGTGGAAGGCGTGATCGTGGAAGAAGGCGCCGTGATTTCCATGGGTTGTTTTATTGGCCAGAGCACCCGGATCTACGACCGGGAGAGTGGAGAGATCCTGCGCGGACGGGTACCCGCCGGCTCCGTGGTCGTGCCCGGCTCGCTGCCGGCCGCCGACGGCAGTCACAGCCTCTATTGCGTTGTGATCGTCAAGCGGGTGGACGCCGCAACACGCGCCAAGGTCGGTATCAACGAGTTGCTTCGTCATGCCGACTGACAAGGTTATCCTCTACGGGCTCAAGCAATGTGACAGCTGCCGCCGGGCCGGCCGGTGGCTGGACGAGGCCGGTGTGGCCTGGGAATTGCGCGATATCCGTGAAGCGGAACTGAGTGCCACCGAACTCGACGAACTGTTGCGACATCTCGGTCCCCGGCTGATCAATCGGCGCAGCACAACCTATCGACAACTCGACAATGCCACACGCAATGCACTGGACGGTCCGGACGCCGCCCGGGTTCTTGCCGAGCATCCAACACTGATCAAGCGCCCGCTGCTTTGCCAGGACGGCCGGCACCTGATCGGAACCGCTGCCACGCAGGTCAGGGAATGGCTGGAATGAGCGAAAACGATTCGACGCTCGACCTGGCCTGCGAGCTGATCGCCAGGCGGTCGGTCACGCCCGATGATGCCGGCTGTCAGGACGTGCTGGCCGAGCGTCTCGACGCGCTCGGCTTCACGGTCGAGGCATTGCCCTTCGGTACCGTGCGCAACCTGTGGGCGACGCGAGGCAATGACGGCCCCCTGCTCGTCTTCGCGGGCCACACCGATGTGGTCCCGCCGGGCCCGGAGGATCTCTGGGACACGCCACCGTTTGAACCGGTCCTGGCAGATGGCGTCCTGCATGGCCGCGGTGCCGCCGACATGAAAGGCGCTCTGGCAGCAATGATCACGGCCTGCGAGTCGCTGTTCTCCGAACGACCGGAATTCGACGGACGGCTCGGTTTTCTCATCACGAGCGATGAAGAAGGCGATGCGGTGGACGGCACCCGGCGTGTCGTCGAAACGCTGTTGGAACGGGGCGTGAAAATCGACTGGTGCGTCGTGGGTGAGCCATCGAGCCGCTCAGCAGCGGGCGATGTCATTCGCAACGGCCGCCGTGGTTCATTGAACGGACGACTCGTCGTTCATGGCGTCCAGGGGCATGTCGCCTACCCCGACGAGGCCGAGAACCCGATCCACCGCCTGGCGCCCGTGCTGGCCGAACTGGTATCCACGCAGTGGGATCAAGGCAATGCCGATTTCCCGCCCACGAGTTTTCAGGTCTCCAACCTGCATGCCGGCACCGGGGCCGGCAACGTGATACCGGCAACGGTGCAAGTCGACTTCAACTTTCGCTACAGCCCCGAAACCTCGGCCATCGAATTGCGGCGGCACGTGGAAACCCTGTTGGTATCCGCCGGCATTCCTCACGAACTGGAATGGCGCGAGTCCGGCAGGCCGTTTCATACGCCGCGGGGACGTCTGCTGGACGCGGTGGATGAGGCGGTATTGGACGTTCGCGGGGAGCTCCCCGAACATTCGACAGGCGGTGGCACATCGGACGGCCGCTTTATCGCCCCTGCAGGGGCCCAGGTCGTGGAACTCGGTCCGGTCAATGCATTGATCCACAAGGTCAACGAGCGAGTCGCCGTGCGCGACCTTCACGATTTGCAGCAGATGTATCGCCGCGTGATCGAACGCCTTTTCGACTGACGGTCCCCACACCTACCCGGCGGCTGGAGATCCCTGCCGACCCTTCCAGTTCCAGAGAAAGCCCAGAAGGCCAAGACCCAGGAACCAGACCAGCATCCACTCCGGCATGCTCATGCCGAGGAAGCGCCAACTGACGGTAGCGCACTGGCCGCTGCCCATGAAGGCGCGCTTGATCGCATCGAACAACGGCAGGACATCAACCAGATAGCTCAGGCCGGGCCCGCAGACCGGTATCTGGTCGGCCGGCAGATGCTGAATCCAGACATGCCGGGTGCTGACGGCCGCGCCGGCCAGGCCACCAAGCGCGAGCAGGACCGCATAAATGCGGCCGGCCCGGATGCGCCCCGGAAAGATTCCACCCGCGAGAAACACCAGCGCCAGGACAATGACTCCAATGCGCTGGAAAATGCAAAGCGGGCATGGCTCCAGACCCAGATGGAACTGGCTGTAATAGGCAAAGGCAAGCAGGCTTGCACAAACGGCAAAGCCGGCGAAGTTGAACTGGCGCCGGCTCAGCAGCGAGAAAACACTGGACATGGATGTTGCTCCGTCCCCTTCGGATTGCACCGCACGCAGGCCGAAGACTCGGCCTGCGCCTCATCTTTCATTCGTTCTCGCGCACTTCCCGTTCCAGATCTTCAAGACTGACGTGGCGCACGTCCTTTCCGTGTACGAGATAGATCACATATTCACAGATATTCTTGGCATGATCGCCGATTCGTTCCAGCGCACGAGCGGACCACATGATATCCATGATCCTGCGGATGGTACGCGGATCCTCCATCATGAAGGTGATGCCCTGACGGATCAGCGCTTCGTATTCACGATCGACTTTTTCATCTTCCTTGGCGACCTTCACAGCCGCTTCCGGGTCGAGTCGGGCAAAGGCATCCAGTGCTTCGCGAACCATCATGCGGACGTGATCGCCAAGATGTCCGATCTCGCTGAAGCTGTTGGCACTGCGTTCCGCCTCGGCAAGGCGCGTCGCCAGGCGGCCGATTTTTTCCGCCTCGTCGCCAATGCGCTCGAGATCGGTAATGGTCTTGATGATGGCGACCAGCAGGCGCAGGTCGCTCGCCGCCGGCTGGCGACGTGCCAGCACGCGATTGCATTCCTCGTCGATGGTCACTTCCATGTCGTTGACCTTGACGTCGTTGCGCACCACGCGCGAGCCCAGGTCACTGTCACCCTCCATGAGCGCCTGCATGGCGTCACCGATCTGCTGTTCGACCAGGCCGCCCATTGCGAGCACATTGTTGCGAATCTCTTCCAGTTCCTCGTTGTACTGGTGGGAGATGTGGTGGCCCAGATTCAACTTGTCCATCATTAATCCTCTGAAGGCGCTGTCAGTTGGCGCTATTGCGCATATATCATCATATTTCGGCCCGCGATGCATCTACCGGCGCCGGCGGCCGCATGTGCGGATGCCGCCCGTCAGCCGTCCCTGACTCGGCCAGCCAGGCCAGACCGTCGGCCACCCGGCATTGCGCCAGTGCGGCCAGCTCGCGCCGCTCGAAGGCGCATCGAATCGGTGGGTGAAACATGATATCCACCGGAATTGAAGGCGCGCGCAGCAATCGCCAGAGGTGGGAAGCCAGACCGTCGTCACCGATGAACGGCGCCAGTCTGCCGGCACCACCCCGGTAGCGAACGGTGACCGGCTGGACCGCAACGCCCGCCGCCGTGGCGGCGCCGAACAGCCGCGGGCGGAAACGTGCGACCGTCTCGCCCGCTGTGGTCGTCCCCTCCGGAAACACCAGCACACGGTCACCGGACGCCAATCGCCGGGACAGCGACTCGCCAATCATTCGGGCGCTGTGCGGGTTGCCCCGCTGAATGAACTCCGTGCCGCCCCGCGCGGCAAGCCATCCAACCACCGGCCAACGACGCACCTCGCGCTTGGAGACGAAGGCAAGACCCGCGACGGAGCCCAGCACCGGGATATCCAGCCAGGACACGTGATTGGCCACGAACAGTCCGGCCCCTGCCGGCTTGCCGTGCACACGAACCCGGGCCCCGACGGTCCGAGTGACCAGCGCCAGCCAGTGCCGCCGCAAGACGCCGACCGGCCATGTCGCTGGCGGGCAGACCATGAGAACCCCGGCCAGGAACACGCCCCAGGCCAGCACCACGACCAGGCTTGCGGCGCGGCCGGCGCGGCGCAATTCGCCGGTAATCCTCATCGCTGCGACAGGTAGCGCTTCACGTAACGTCCGCGCAGTTCGGCGGGATTGAGCATGATCAGGAGATCCGCCACATTGAACTCGGGATCCGCGCACGGTTCACCGCAGATTCTTGCTCCCAGGCGCATATACGCCTTGAGCAGGGGTGGCAGCAGGGGCGTGGCATGTTCGGCCACCCCGGCGGCCAGCGGCAGCCGCGGTATGGCGCGCATGTCCGGGGCACTGAGGTAGTTGCGACCGAGCGCCCTGTAGGTGGCCCACGCACCGACCCCGCCGTCGGTCATGGGGATGCTGGCGCAGCCTATCATCCGGCTGAACCGATTGATGTCCAGGAAACGGGCCAGCCCCGACCAGAGCATGCTGATCGTGGCACCGTTGCGGTAATCCCGGTGCACGCAGGTCCGGCCGATTTCCATGGTACGTCCCGGTGCCGAAAGAATCCGGCCGAGATCGAATTCCTTCTCGGAATAATAGCCACCCGCCCGCGCAGCCTGTTCATCGGTCAGCACTCGTGTAGAAGCTACCAGTTGGCCAGTGCGGCGGTCGCGCACCACCAGGTGATGGCAACAGTCGTCGAATTCATCGGCATCCACACCCGCGACGCCACTGTCGATCTTCGCTCCCATTTCCCGGGCGAATATGTCGTAGCGAAGGCGCTGTGACTCGAGCACCTCTTCGGGATCGAAGGCCAGCCCCGCCACCAGGCCGATCTCCTTTGGGGACTCTTCGCGGCGCCGTGCAGCTTCGCCCGGATGCGTGGCTTCGAGTGTCGCCAGTACCATGACATTTTCCTCGTAGTGAAGGACGCATGTCATGCTGGCCGGGTGTTGTGACAACCCGATGATGGAGAAATGACAGTTGAATGAAGGGAGAAGGCTGGAAGCGTCTCAGGCTGCCGGCAACTGCACCCGCCGCGCGGGGAAACGACAACTGAAGACACTGCCTCTGCCCGGCTCGCTCTGGATCTCGAGTGTCGCACCATGCCGCTGCAGCGCATGTTTGACGATGGCCAGCCCCAGGCCCGTGCCACCCGCCGAACGGTGCCGGGATTTGTCCACGCGATAGAAGCGCTCGGTGAGTCGCGGGATGTGCTCGGACGCGATCCCGACGCCGGTGTCAAGCACGCTGAAGACCCCGCCATCCTGTCCGGCCTCCCAGCGAATGCGTACCGATCCATCGGGCGGCGTATAGCGCATGGCATTGAACACCAGATTCGAAAACGCGCTGTAGATTTCGGTGTCGTGACCCAGCAGTCGCGCCGTGGAACGCACGTCGAGTTCAATGTCACGAGGCCCGTAACCCAGTGCAAGGGCTTCTTCACGCAAGCGCGCCGCCAGACCGGCGACATTGATCTCGTCCGGCTCGCCTTCGACTTCGTCATTTTCCAGCCGTGACAACTCCAGCATGTCGCGAATGATGTCCGACATTCTGCCCGTCTGGCGCCTCATCTCGGTAATCGGGCGCCCCCAGTCCTCCTGGACTTCGGGATCGTCGGCCATGGCTTCCAGGTAACCGGACACGACGGTCAACGGTGATCGCAATTCGTGCGAGGCGTTGGCCACGAATTCGCGGCGCATCTGCTCCAGTCGGAAGATTCGTGTCACATCGCGCACCAGGAGCAGGCGCTGGCCCTCGCCGTAGGGAACCAGGGTCATCGACAGGCGCCGTGTTTCATCGTTGGGCGCATCGATCTGGACGCCTTCGGCAAAGCGTCCGGACGAAAGATAGCGTATGAAATCCGGATGCCGGACCAGGTTGCCGATTCGCTGGCCGACATCCCGTTGCCCGTGCAAACCCAGAAGCCGCTGAGCGGCACCGTTGAACCAGCGAATCTGCCAGTTTCTGTCGAGCACCACGGTGCCATCCGGCATTGCCTCGGTGGAAGCACGGAACTCGCGGAGCAGATTCGCGATGCGGCGTTTCCGTTGCCGTGCCTGTCGCTGAATGCGGAAGAGTTGTTGAAATACCTCGCCCCAGATACCTCGCGACTCGGGCGGGTACACGCGGAACCCGTCGCTCAGCCAACGCTCGAGACGCCGGACCTCGATCAGGAACCAGCCCAGGTAGACGGCCACGACCGCGAACAGCCAAAGACCGATACGCCCGATCACGAGTCCCAGCAGGGCGGCCACCAGAAGCAACCCCGCAAGGCGAAGCAGTTCACGCAGCCATACCGAATTCACGCCCGCGATCCGGAAGGCGAGAAACGATAGCCCGCGCCACGGACCGTCTGAATCAGACTGTCGTGCCCCGACGGCCCGAGCGCCTTGCGCAGGCGTCGGATATGCACATCGACCGTGCGTTCCTCGACGTAGACATTCCCGCCCCAGACACGGTCCAGCAACTGGGCTCGACTGAACACGCGATCGGCATGCCCCATGAAGAACTTGAGCAGGCGATATTCGGTCGGGCCCAGGTCCACCTCCTCGCCATTGGCCAGCACGCGATGGCTCGCGGCATTGAGACTGAGACCATCCACTTCCAGCACATCCTGTGCCCCGTCGGGGGTCGCGCGTCTCAGGACCGCGTTGATCCGGGCAATCAGTTCCCGGGACGAAAACGGTTTGGTCACATAGTCGTCCGCCCCGCTTTCCAGGCCGCGGACCTTGTCGTCTTCTTCGGATCTGGCCGTGAGCATGACTACGGGAATCTCGCGAGTCAGTTCGTCACGCTTGAGCGCCCGGGCGAATTCCACGCCGCTCAGATCGGGAAGCATCCAGTCGAGAATCACGAGATCAGGCCGGCGGTCGGTCACGGCCACCCGCGCCTCCCGGCAGTCGGCTGCCTCGCTGACCTCGAAACCGCCCCGGCGCAACGCAAAGGCCGTCATTTCGCGAATGGCCTGCTCGTCTTCCACGACCAGTATGTGCTTGGCATTCATGAGACCCGCTCCGATGGCTTGTTCCATGCCCCGGGATTACAACAGGCGATTATGACAGAACAGTTAAAGCGGGCAAGAATCCAGCAACGGCGCGGTCTTCAGGGGCCAGCCTTCGACGTTGCCACCTGATCACGAAGATAGACCGGCAGCGCCTGCTCGGCGGCCACACCCGCGCCTTCGTCGCGCATCCGCACCGCCAGCGCGGCAATGTCCGCCGCGTGCGGCAACAGCTCTCCATCCGCTCCGGCAAGCCGCGCGCCAAGCGATTGACGCAGAATGTCACCATAGGCAAGCATCCCGCTGCCGGCGACATACCAGGCTCCATCAGGCGGGTCCAGGGCCTCGGGAGCGCACACGCGCTCTTCCCCGATCAGGTGGGCAAGCCCTGGCGCGTCGATCCGGTATGAGCCCGCATAGACTTCGCCCATGCGCGCATCGATGCAGGCCACCACATGCGACTCGCCGGTTGCCCTGGCGGCGCCCGCCGCCAGCGCCGCGAGATCGGACACAGCAACCACCGGCAGGTCGGCGCCCATGGCCAGCCCCTGCACTACCCCGGCGGCGATCCGCACCCCTGTGAACGCGCCCGGTCCCCGCCCGAACGCCAGTGCATCCAGTTCGCCCAGTTCGATGCCGGCATCCGCCAGCAATGCCTCTGTCATGGGCAGGATCAGACGCGTGTGTTCACGCGGCGCCACCCGGTACTGCTCCCGGCACTCGCCGTCAATCCAGAGCGCCGCCGAACAGGCTTCGGTGGCTGTATCGATGGCCAGCAGCCGCATCACGCCACCCCCAGGTTCTGCGCCACATCGCCGGCCAGAAAATCGCAGGCCTCCCCGGACTCGCGCGTCACGCGCATGGGCGGCAGGCTGGTCAGGAAAACCCGACCATAGCTTTTCGTGCAAAGCCGCGGATCGCCGATCATCATGACCCCCGTGTCCTTCTCATCCCGGATCAAACGCCCCACGCCCTGCTTGAGGGCAATCACCGCCTGCGGCAGTTGATAGTCCCGAAACGGATTCAGTCCCTGCTTGCGCAGCGCCTCAAGCCGGGCCTGCAAGACCGGATCGCCCGGTGCGGCAAACGGCAACCGATCTATGACCACCAACTTGAGTGCGTCACCCTTCACATCGACGCCCTCCCAGAAACTGCTGGTGCCCAGCAGAATGGCTTCCGGTTCGGCACGGAATCGGTCGAGAAGGGCGGCCTTGGGCATGGCGCCCTGAACGAGGACTGAAAAACGTTCATGCCCGGCCAGGATTTGCTCGGCCTCGCGCAAGGCGCGATAGCTGGTAAAAAGAAGAAACGCGCGACCCGCGCTCGCTTCCAGCAGGGGGACGGCGGCGCGCACGAGTGCCGCCGTATAGCCCGGCGTGTTCACGTCCGGCAGGTCGCCGGGCAGATAGAGACAAGCGTGTGAACGGTAATCGAACGGACTGTCCAGGAGCAACTCCTCGGGCTCGTCCAGCCCGAGGCGCTGTTCGAAATGACTCAGACTTGCGCCGACGGACAATGTCGCCGACGTGAACACCCATGCGCAGGGGCGGGCTTCGAGTTGCGTACGGAATCGCGGCGCGAACTCCAGCGGTGTCATGTTCAGCGTGAAACTGCGGCTGAAAGTCTCCACCCAGCGTACATGTTCGTCCCCGGCCTCGTCCGACCCCATCAAGGCAAGTCGTTCCTGCAATTCCGTGGCACGGCGGCGGCAGTTGTCCAGGCCGCGCGAGCGTTCCGCCAGCGGGTCCAGCAATTCGACCACGCGCTGCAGCGCGTCCTCCAGATTGTCCAGCGCCGCGCGGGCGTCGGCACGAATCGCCTGCTGCCAGGGCTGGCGTTGCGTACCGGCGCCCAGTGCGAGACGCATGTCCCGGGTCGCCTTCTCCAGTCCGTCGAGAGCACGCGGAAGTTCCGGCAGGTCACCGGACCCGCGCAGGTATTCGCCCATGCTGTCGCGCGCCAGTTCGAGCATCTGCCGGGCGCCGACACCCAGCCCGAAGTACTGGGATGCGGTCTCGGGCAGCTGGTGGGCCTCGTCGACGATCACCCCGTCCGCGCCGGGCAGCAATTCACCAAAGCCCTCTTCCTTCAATGCCATGTCGGCAAGCAGAAGATGGTGGTTGACGACGACGAGATCGGCGTCCTGCGCCTCGCGCCGGGCCCGCAGGACGAAGCAGCGCGCGTGGTCGGGGCACTCCTGCCCCAGGCAGTTGTCAACCGTGGAGGTTACTCGCGGCCAGACGGGCGAGTCCTCCTCCACGGAACGGACTTCATTGACGTCACCGGTACGCGTGGTCTCCGACCAGCGGCGAATTGCTGCCAGATCCCGGATTCGGCGACTGCCCCGCTGCTCCGCCTCCTGCCAGGCAAGGCCGGCCCGGTAGTGGCAGAAATAGTTGGAGCGACCCTTGAGCAATGCCGTACGCACCGGATTGCCAAGCACGTTACGCAGACGCGGAAGGTCACGATGATAAAGTTGGTCCTGGAGGTGCCGGGTTCCCGTGGAAATGATCAGGCGGCGGCCGCTGAGCAGCGCCGGAACCAGATAGGCAAAGGTCTTGCCGATGCCGGTGCCGGCCTCGGCCACCAGCACGCTGCCTTCGTCCAGTGTTCTGGCGACCGCCGTGGCCAGCGCCTGTTGCTGCGGCCGGACCCGATACTCGTCCAGGGCTGAAGCCAGCGGTCCCTCGCTGCCAAAGATGTCTTCCAGGTCGTACACTCAATCCTCACCTCGGGTGCCGTGCGACGGGACAGACTTGTCACAGGTCGAAACGACCTAGTCGGCGCCCTGCGCCGCAAGGGCCGCGGCCTTGTGGCTGGCTGCGGTCGCACCCCCTGCATTGCCCTGCAATTGCCGGGCCCTGGCGATCAATCGCCAAAGGCCCGCGCGGAATCCCGGCAACCCGTCGGCATATCGATCCGCCTTGAGTGCCATGGCTTCCGCTTCGCGGGGACGGTTCTGCGCCATGCGAACTTCGGCCAGTCGTCGCCAGACCGCCGGGTTGTCATTTTCGATCCGGACCGCGCGTTCCAGTTCTGCGGACGCCGCATCGAGGCGTCCATTGTCGCGCGCCCGCCTCGAATTCTCCAGCAAAATGGCCACCGGCTCGCTGACGGCTATGCCCCAGGTACGGGACTCTGGCACGGAGGATGCAGCCTGCTCCGGCGGTGTCGCCGCGCAGCCAGCAAGAACCCCGGCAAGCAGGAGACCAGCGAGGCGAAAGATCACGGTGCAGCGTTCGCGGAGGCGCCGCAGGGCACGGTCTCGGAGGGTGCGGTTCCCTTCACATAGGGCAGTTCGATCGCGGACCGGCAATCCTGTGAAGTGCGCTTGCCGGAATCCGGCATCACCGAGACGGACTCCACGTTGTCCGGCTGCTTGAGCTGGAAGGGCTTGGCTGCGACATCGGCCATCACATCGGCCCATATATGCGCGGCACCACTGGCGCCGGTCAATCCGACCGGGGAATTGTCATCATGCCCTACCCACACGGTGGCAACCTTGTCGCCGCTGAAGCCCGCGAACCAGCTGTCGCGCAGATCATCGGTGGTGCCGGTCTTCCCGGCCACCGTGAGCGTGGGATCCAGCCGCCGGTAGACGGTGCTGCCGGTCCCGCTGCGGGCGGCAATCTGCAGCACCCGGTCCACCAGGTAGGTCGCCGCGGGGTCGGTGCCCTGTTGCACGGCCAGTGGATAGCGCTTGACCGGCGATCCGTCCGCCGAAAGGACTTCCCTGATCGCATTCAGGCGCGTGTAGAGCCCGCCGTTCGCCAGCGTGTTGTACATCTGGGCAACTTCGAATGGCGACATGTTCACCGCGCCCAGCAAGGTGGACGGATAGGCCGGCGCGGTTCGCGGGAATCCGAGATTGGCGAGCGTGGAAACGACACCGGAAACACCCGTGTCGAGGCCGATCCGTACGGTGGGCACATTGTAGGAATGCACCAGCGCCAGATACAGCGGTATCACGCCGTGAAAGGCGTTGTCATAGTTGGTCGGCGTCCATACCGAGCCGTCGGGCATCTGCACTTCCAGCGGCGTGTCTTCGACGGGCGTGGTCAGGGTGTAGTGCTGACCGGATGCGAGTGCGGACAGATACACGGCCGGTTTGACCAGTGAGCCGATAGGCCGGAGGCTGTCGATAGCCCGATTGAACCCTGCATATCGGGCCTGCCGACCACCCACGATTCCGAGCACTTCGCCACCGTCGACGCTGGTCACCACGCCGGCCCCTTCCAGCGAGTCGGCGGGCAGTCCGTGGTACCGCTCGAGTTGGTGCAGGCCGCTCGCCAGCCGGTGTTCAAGCACACTCTGCACCTGGGGATCGAGCGTCGTGAAAATCTGGAGACCGGCGCCGCTGAGGTCGGCTTTGTGGTATTCACTGCTCAGTTGATTGCGCAGCAGATCCATGAACGCCGGATAGAAACTCGTGCCGCGCGCAGACGAATTCGACACGTCGAGTGGCTGCGCCTTCTCCGCCAGCGCTTCCTGAACACTGATGACGCCCTGGTCCGCCGCCATGTCGAGGACCAGGTTGCGCCGCTGCAGGGCGCGGCCCGGGTGCTGGCGGGGGTCGTAATAGGACGGTCCCTTGATCAACGCCACGAGCAGCGCCATTTCGTGCGGCTTGAGTTCGCGCAGGGGTTTCTGGAAATAGAAGAAACTGCCCAGCCCGAAGCCGTGGATGGATCGCGATCCGTCCTGACCCAGATAGACCTCGTTCAGGTACGCCTGAAGGATGTCTTTCTTGCTGTAGTGCAGTTCCAGCGACAAGGACATGATGGCTTCGTTGAACTTGCGCCAGAAGCTCCGTTCATTGTTGAGCATCAGGTTCTTGACCAGCTGCTGAGTGAGCGTGCTGCCTCCCTGCTCCACCCGGCCCGCCGTGAGATCCGCCCACATGGCCCGCGCCACGGCCGCCGAGTCCACGCCATGGTGTTCGTAGAACCGCCGGTCCTCCACCGCCAGCAGTGTGCCGGTCAAGAAGTCCGGCACATCATCCAGCCGGACCAGAATCCGGTCCTCGCCACTGCTTCCGAACAGGCTCCCGATGAGAGGGGGATCGAGCCTGACCAGAAACAGCCGGCTCCCGGTCCGGAGCTGGGACATGCTGCTGATCCGGCCACCCCGAAAATGCACCGCGACCGGCAGGGCCGGTTGGTCGCCATCCCAGAAGTGAAAGGGACGCGTCACCAGATTGACCGATGCCCCCTTGTCCGCGTAGGTGCCGGGATCGGAGACATTCTGGACCCTGCGATAGCCCAGCCTGTCGAGTTCCGCGACAAGCTGGGCGGCAGTGACCGGCCGGTCCGGGTAGAGTTCCATGGGTCGCGCGTAGACCCGGGCGGGGACCGCCCAGCGGTGCCCTTCGAACTGCTGGCGAACCTGGTAGTCGAGCCAGGCGGACCATCCGGCGAGCAAGAGCACGAGCGGCAGCACGACCCACAACAGGAACCGCACCAGCCGGCTCCCGCGGCGGCGCTTCTTGTCGCTCCAGTAGCGCCTGCGCTTGATCTTGCGCTGCGTATCCTCGCTCCGGCGCTTGAGTACTTCCCTGAGGGTATGTTCGCCCATGGCCTGTCGATCCTCGCGTCCCGTTCGTCCACGCTTCGGCTCTCTCGCCGGTGGTCATCCGGCGGCCGACTCGCAGCATAGCACCGACGACTGTCGATTTGACGCGAACCTTATCACGGTCCGGACGCCCCGGGCGGCATGTTCGCCGGGGGTAGTTATGAACACCCGAACCGCTATAATAACGGTTTCCCCGGCTCGACCGTTCGCCCCGGCTGAGCCGGCGGTATTCTTTTTTCCACTCGAAAGCATCGCCAGGAATCGAAATGACCACCACCAACAAGACGCTTGCCGCCTGGGTCGACGACGTGGCCCGACTCACCCGCCCCGACCGGATCCACTGGTGCACGGGATCCGAACAGGAATATCGCGAACTGATCGAAACGATGCTGGCAAGCGGCGATCTGGTGGAACTCAACCGGGAAACACATCCCAACTGCTATCTGCATCGCTCTGATCCGGCGGACGTGGCCCGCGTCGAGCATCTCACGTTTGTGTGCACCCCGGAGCGCGACGATGCGGGACCAAACAACCACTGGATGTCGCCGGAAGACGGACATGCCACGGTCGATCCTCTCTTCGAAGGCTGCATGCAGGGCCGCACCATGTATGTGATTCCCTACTGCATGGGTCCCATCCAGTCCCCGCTTGCTCGCTGCGGTGTGGAAATCACCGACAGCCCCTACGTGGTAGCCAACATGCGCATCATGACCCGCATGGGCACGCCGGCGCTCCAGCGTATCGAGAAGGAAGGGACCTTTGTCCGCGGCCTGCATTCCACGGGCGAACTCGACCCGGACCGCCGCTACATCATGCATTTCCCCGAGGAACTGACCATCAAGAGCTATGGCTCGGGTTACGGCGGGAATGCCCTGCTCGGCAAGAAATGCCATGCCCTCAGGATCGCGAGCCACCAGGCGCGCAGCGAGGGCTGGTTGGCGGAGCACATGCTTATCGTGGGCATCGAAAACCCGCAGGGCGAAAAGCGTTACGTGGCGGCTGCCTTCCCGTCGGCCTGTGGCAAGACCAACCTGGCCATGCTGATTCCGCCGGAATCGCATGACGGATGGAAGATCTGGACGGTGGGCGATGACATCGCGTGGATGCACCTGGGTGACGACGGGCGCCTGTGGGCGATCAATCCGGAAGCCGGGTACTTCGGCGTGGTTCCAGGCACCAACGCCAAGACCAA
>JASFQN010000024.1:0-21355 GCA_050115425.1 Gammaproteobacteria bacterium
AGATCCGCGCCCCTTGCCATGTCGCCGCCGGCGAATACTTTCGGATGGCTGGTCTGGAAAGGGAGTGCATGGTGTATACGGATGCGGCCGTCTTCATGCACCCGAATGCCGTAATCGTCGAACCATTCCGCGGGACTCGGACGAAAGCCGAAGGCGATCACAACCGCGTCCGCCGGAACGATCCTGTCCGAGCCTTCTATCAATTCGAGGCCGGCGCGACCCGTCCGGTCCGGTTCGCCGGCGCGGGTTTCGAGCATGCGCACGCCGCTGACCCGGCCCTCCGAGGCCACGATTTCCACGGGCTGGTGATTGAAAAGGAAGTGGACACCTTCGTCCGTGGCGTTGATATATTCCTTGCGGGATCCGCGCATGTCCTGCTCGGTGCGCCGATGCACACAGGTGACGGAGAGCGCGCCCTGGCGAAGGGCGGTCCGGTTGCAATCCATGGCGGTATCGCCCGCGCCGAGTACCACGACCCGCCGGCCGCCCAGGTCTACCGCGGGCAGCCCGCCGGCATCCCAGTTCATGTGCCGGTTGATGCTGCCGATGAGGTAGTCGAGAGCCCGGTGAACCTCGGGCAGGTCCTCGCCCGGCATGCCACCGCTTACCGCTGTATAGGTGCCCATGCCCAGAAAAACCGCGTCGAATTCCTCAAGCAGTGTCTGCATGGAAACGTCGCGGCCGATTTCCGTATTGAGCCGGAATTCAATGCCCATGCCTTCCATGATCTCCCGGCGCGTCAATACAACATCCTTGTCCAGTTTGAAGGGTGGAATCCCGAAACTGAGCAGACCGCCAATTTCGGGATAGCGGTCGAACACCACGGCCGTGACGCCGTTGCGGGCCAGAATGTCGGCAGCGCCCAGGCCGGCAGGTCCCGCACCCACGATGGCGACGCGTCTGCCGGTTGGCTCAACGCCGGAGACATCCGGCCGCCAACCCTGCCGCACGGCTTCGTCGGTGATGTATTTTTCCACCGCGCCGATACTCACTGCGCCGAAGTCGTCGTTCAGCGTGCAGGCGCCTTCGCATAGACGGTCCTGGGGACAGATTCGTCCACATATCTCGGGCAGGGAATTGGTTTCATGGGAAAGCTCGGCGGCCTCGAAAAGGCGACCTTCTTCGACCAGTTTGAGCCAGTTGGGGATGTAGTTGTGCACCGGGCACTGCCATTCGCAATACGGATTGCCGCAGCTGATGCAGCGCGCCGACTGCGAGGCCGCGGCTTCCGCCGAGTAGTGGCCGGTGATCTCCCGCCAGTTGCGGGTCCTGGATCGCGGCGCCTGGGTGTCCGGCATTTTGCGCGGTACGTCCAGGAAGTGGAATGGATTCTTTTTCGGCATGTCGATTCCGTGTCTGCGCCGGGTCCGTATCAGGCCGCCCGACTCAGGGTGTCGAGCAAGGATTCGATATCCTCGGCCTTGGGCTTGATCAGCCAGAACTTGCCCAGGTAACTGCGGAAATCATCCAGCAGTTCGCGGCTCCAGGCACTGCCGGTCAGACGCGCATGTTCAGCGATCAGCTCACGGAGGTGCTGGGCGTGGTTTTCCATATGTTCGAAGCTGATTCGGTGGATGTCGATGAGTTCGTGGTTGTAGCGGTCCACGAACTGGCGGTCCTGGTCCAGGACGTAAGCAAATCCGCCGGTCATGCCGGCGCCGAAGTTGACCCCGGCTTTGCCGAGGACAGCAACCACGCCACCGGTCATGTATTCACAGCAGTGATCACCACAACCCTCGATCACCGCCAAAGCGCCCGAGTTGCGCACGGCGAAACGCTCACCCGCGCGTCCGACCGCAAACAGGCGGCCGCCCGTGGCGCCGTACAGGCAGGTATTGCCGAGCGTGCTCTGATCGACGGATTCCAGGCGGCTTTCGGCGGGTTGGCGGATGACGACTTCTCCGCCCGCCATGCCTTTGCCCACGTAGTCATTCGCCTGCCCCTCGAGGTGGAGGTGCAGGCCACCGGCGTTGAAAGCGCCGAAGCTCTGGCCGACGCTGCCGGCAAGCCGGATCAACAGCGGGTTGTCCTCCATGCCCAGATTGCCATGGCGGCGGGCAATTTCGCCGGAAAGGCGCGCGCCGATCGAGCGATGATTGTTACGCGTCGTGTAGCTGAACTCGCCGCCGCCACCTCTGGCCACGGCCTCCCGCGTATCGTTGACCATCTGTTCGTTGAGTTCACCCTTGTCCCAGGGCGGGTTGCGCTCCTCGATACAGAATTGCGGCACCGATGCGTCGACGCCACCGTCGTCAAGCAGCGGAGAAAGATCGAGACGGCGCATCTTGTCGGTGTCGCCCGGAAGAATTTCCAGCAAGTCGGTGCGCCCGATCAGCGATTCCAGATTGTCAACGCCAAGCGCGGCCAGCCACTCGCGGACTTCCTGGGCGATGAATTGGAAATAGCTGATCACGCGCTCCGGCATGCCGCGGAAAAAGCGCCGCAGACGTGGATCCTGGGTGGCCACGCCCGTCGTGCAATTGTTGAGATGGCATACGCGTAGATAGGTGCAGCCCATGGCAACCATGGGCGCGGTCCCGAAGCCGAAGCTCTCGGCACCGAGAATGGCCGCCTTGACCACATCGAGGCCGGTCTTGAGTCCGCCGTCGGCCTGCAGCCGGATCCGACCGCGCAGGCCGTTGGCGCGCAAAGCCTGATGCGCCTCGGCGAGCCCCAGTTCCCAGGGCGTGCCCGCGTATTTCACGGAAGTAAGCGGGCTGGCACCGGTACCGCCGTCGTAGCCGGAAATCGTGATCAGATCCGCGTAGGCTTTGGCGACCCCGCAGGCGATCGTGCCGACGCCCGGTTCCGCGACCAGCTTGACCGAGACCAGCGCGTCCGGATTGATTTGCTTGAGATCGAAAATCAGCTGGGCCAGATCTTCGATGGAGTAGATGTCGTGGTGCGGCGGCGGGGAGATGAGTGCCACGCCGGGGCGCGCGTAGCGCAGCCGTGCGATCATTTCATTGACCTTGTGGCCCGGCAGCTGCCCGCCCTCGCCGGGTTTTGCCCCCTGTGCCATCTTGATCTGGATGACTTCCGCGTTGACCAGGTATTCCGGCGTCACGCCAAAGCGTCCCGAGGCAATCTGCTTGATCTTGGACATGCGGTCGGTGCCGTGGCGGGCGGAATCCTCGCCCCCCTCGCCGGAATTGGAGCGCGCGCCGATGCGGTTCATGGCCATTGCCAGCGATTCATGCGCTTCCGGCGACAGGGCACCCAGAGACATTCCCGCAGTGTCGAATCGAGGGAGGATATTCTCGGCGGGCTCGACCCGTTCGAGCGCCAGGGGTTTGTCACACGTGCGCAATCGCAGCAGGTCTCGCAGCACCATCGGCGGGCGCCCGTTGATGAGTCTGGCGAACTGGCGGTAGTCGTCATGGCTGTTGCTGACAACCGCTTTCTGCAGCGCATGTACCACGGCGGGATTGAAGGCATGGTATTCACCGCCGTCGATATATTTCAGCACGCCGCCCGCATCGCGACGGACGCGGTGGTCCCAGGCCGCCGCAGCGAGTTCCCGTTGGTCCGCTTCCAGTTCGGCGAAGCCCGCGCCCTGGATGCGGCTGACCGTGCCGGGGAAACAGCATTCCACGACTTCGTCGTGCAGCCCGACAATCTCGAAAAGCTCGGCGCCGCGATAGCTGGCGATAGTCGAAATCCCCATCTTGGACATGATCTTGTACAGGCCCTTCTTGATGCCGCGGCGATAGGCCCGTCCCAACTGCCGGGATGTGTAGTCCTGCGCGGCGAATTCGCCGTGGCGGGTCATGTCGTAGAGGCATTCATAGGCCAGATAGGGAAAGACGGCCGTGGCGCCCTGTCCCACGAGGCAGGCGAAATGATGCGGATCCCGCGCCGTGGCCGTTTCCACGACCAGGTCGCAGTCGCAGCGCAACCCGCGTTCGACCAGGGCATGGTGGACGGCGCCGGTGGCAAGCAGGGCATGAACGGGCAGGCGCTGTGGGTCGACCGCGCGGTCCGAAAGCACCAGGAATCGCGTGCCGGCCTCGGCAGCGGCGATAGCCTCCGCCGCGATGCGCTCCACTGCCCGTGCCAGGCCCTCCGCAGCCGGATAGTTCAGATCAATGACCGCATGGCGCCAGCCGTTGTCGGCCAGGGTGAGCAGTTCCCGGAACTTGCGTTCGGCGAGTACGGGTGAGGACAGGACCAGACGCCTGGCCTGGGCCGCCGTTGTCTCGAAGATGTTGCCGCTCACACCAAGTTCGGTTTCCAGTGACATTACTATGCGTTCGCGGAGCGGGTCGATCGGTGGATTGGTGACCTGGGCGAACTGCTGGCGAAAATAGTCGTAAAGGGACCGAGCGCAGCGCGAAAGAACCGGTAGCGGCGTGTCATCGCCCATCGAGCCAATGGCTTCCTTCTCGGTTTCCGCCAGCACGCGGATCACCTGGTCACGTTCTTCGAAAGTCACATTGAACAATTTCTCGTAGACCGCCAGGCGTTCAGGTTGCATGGGTTCGATGGTGGTTTCCCGGTCGACCAGGATGGAACCCAGATACCGGACCCCGTCCCTAAGCCAGTCCTTGTACGGGTGGCGCCCGGCGAGCTCACGATTGATCTCGTCGGAACCGAGCAATTCACCGTTCCGGGTGTCGATCGCGAGCATCTGTCCCGGACCGAGCCGGCCATGCGCCAAAATCTGATCATCGGGCAGGTCGAGCACGCCGGTCTCGGAGGCAAGAATGGCGTGTCGGTCACGCGTCAGCGTGTAGCGGGCCGGGCGCAACCCGTTTCGATCCAGCGTGCAGGCCGCATACCGGCCGTCGGTCAACACAATGCCTGCCGGGCCATCCCAGGGTTCCATGTGTGGATGCCAGAATTCGTAGAAGGCGCGGATATCCACGTCCATGTCGTCGACATTCTGCCAGGCCGGCGGTACCAGGATGCGCATCGCATGCGGCAGGTCCAGGCCGCCGGCCAGCAGCACCTCGAGCATGTTGTCCAGCGAAGCCGAGTCCGAACCCTCCATTGAAACCAGGGGCTGCAGGTTCTCCAGCTCACCCAGCTGTGGACTCTTCCAGCGGCCGGCCCGTGCCCGCGCCCAGGCACGGTTGCCGCGGATGGTGTTGATTTCCCCGTTATGGGCAAGCAGCCGGAACGGTTGCGCCAGGCGCCACTCGGGATGTGTATTGGTGGCGAATCGCTGATGAAACACGCAGACATGGCTCGCCAGACGCTCATCAGTGAGGTCGGGGTAGAAGTCGGTGAGCCAGTTGGGCATCACCAGTCCCTTGTAGCTGAGTGTGCGGCCCGAGAGGCTGGCGACATAGAAGTGGTCATCGGTCGCTCCCAGGACCTGCTCCGCCTGGCGACGCGCCAGGAAAAGCCGCCGTTCGAAGGCTTCATCACCGAGTTTCTCGGGGCGATTGACGAATATCTGCTCGATTCGGGGGCAGAGTCTGCGCGCTTCTTCACCCAATACCGAGGGATCGGTGGGTACTTCGCGCCAGCCTGCCGGCAAGAGCCCCTGGGCGACCAGCGCATTCTCCAGTGTGGCCCGGGCGGTGGCGGCGACTGCGCGGTCCGGATCGAGAAAGACGGAACCGGCGGCGAAACCCAGAGTCAGGCGGATATCGGCCTCGGCAGCCACCTGCAGCAGGAAGGTTGACGGCAAGCCGAACAACAGGCCGCAGCCGTCACCAGTACGGCCGTCGCTGGCTACTGCACCCCGATGGGTGAGTCTTCTCAGGGCGCGAAGGGCGCGGTCCACCACCCAATGGCTGGCCTGGCCGTCCATCTGCACGACCAGCCCGAAGCCACAACTGTCGCGGTCGAACTCAGGGTGGTAGAGAGAGTGCGTCATGGCGGTTCCTCCCGGCGGGGTGGCCCGACCGCCGCCAGGTCCGGTTGCCGTGCGGTCGGCGATGGCGGAGCACGGCATGGCCCGTTTGGGGCGCGGCGAAGGCGGGTGACACGGCATCCATTGCCGTATTGTGACCTCTCATTTTTACCAAAGACTGTCCGTCAAGCGCAAATGGGTTTTAGCTGCCGTTTTGCAAATTTTCGCTGCAATTTCGCAAACTTTATGACCATCTTTGCGTCTTGATTCCTCGTTTGGCGTTTTGCGGGGGCGCCGCGCGGGCAGCAGACAGGAAAAACGGTATAATTCGGCCTTGAATTGTCAAAGCGATGGCCCTATTGACGTCTTGCTCGCAAGGGGATGACCGACAATGCCTATCTATGAATACCGCTGCGCCGAATGCGACCATGAACTGGAAGCGCTCCAGCAGATCAGTGATCCACCGCTGAGCGAATGTCCGGAATGCGGCCGGCCGGCGTTGGCGAAGCTGGTTTCTGCGGCCGCCTTCAGGCTGAAGGGCGGCGGCTGGTACGAGACCGATTTCAAGACCGGTAATCGCCGCAACGTGGCTGACGGTGGCGGAGCCTCGTCAACCGCGAAGTCCGAGACACCGGCGGGCGGAGCGAAAAAGGCCACCGCCTGACATGACCGGCAGCAGCGGCAACCGAACCCCGCCTTCCGGCGGGGTTTGTTGTATCCGGGCGCCGCACCATCTCGATTTTCCCGGGAGCAACTGATATGGCCAAAGCCCATTTCAAGCGTTATCTGGTCACCGGCCTGCTGATCTGGGTGCCCCTGGGCGTGACCATTTTCGCCCTCCGGCTTCTGGTCGGCCTTATGGACAGAACCCTGCTGCTGCTGCCCGCGCACCTGCGGCCCGATGCCCTGCTGGGGTTTCACGTCCCCGGCCTGGGCCTGGTGCTGGCGGTGGTCGTGCTGTTGCTTACCGGGGTGCTGACCGCCAATCTGCTGGGCCGGCGCCTGGTCGGCTTCTGGGAGGCGTTGCTGGGACGCATTCCGCTGGTTCGCTCCATCTACAAGGGGGCCAAGCAAGTCGCCGAGACCGTGTTTTCCGAAAGCGGCCAGGCGTTTCGCAAGGTTGTGCTCATTCCCTACCCGAATGACCGGACCTGGGCCCTGGCGTTTGTCACCAGCACGCGACTGGGCGAGGTGCAGGAAAAGACCGGCCGTGAGGTAGTAAGCGTGTTTTTGCCCACCACGCCCAATCCGACCTCGGGATTCATCCTGCTGGTGCCGAAGGAGGACATCGTGGAACTGGAGATGACCGTCGATGAGGCCATCCGCATGATTATCTCTCTGGGCGTGGTTGTGCCGGTCTGGCCCGGTGGGCAGGATTCGCGGACGACACCGCCGCTTGCGCGCCCCGGACCCACCCCCTAAAATTTGTCGTTTTTTCGTGCCGCGCGGCCGCAGCGGTCTTCTCTCGCAACGAAATCGGGTATCCAAAGCAAATGCGCTCTCATTACTGTGGACACGTGGACGAAACCCTGCTGGACCAGACCGTGGAAGTCGCGGGCTGGGTGCATCGCCGGCGCGATCATGGCGGGGTGATCTTCGTCGACCTGCGCGACCGGGAAGGGCTCTTGCAGGTGGTCTTCGATCCCGATGCCGGCGAGATATTCAGCCGGGCCGAAAAGGTCCGCAGCGAATTCGTCCTGCGCGTGAAGGGGCGGGTGCGGCGCCGTCCCGAAGGTACGGCCAACCCCGGCCTGTCCACGGGGCAGGTGGAAGTGGCCGCCACCGAACTGGAAATCCTGAATCGTGCGGAAACACCGCCTTTCCACCAGGATGAAGAGGACGTAGGCGAAGAACTGCGCCTGAAATACCGCTATATCGACCTGCGCCGGCATCTGATGCAGGGGCGTTTGCGTCTGCGCCACCAGGTGACCCGCGCGCTGCGGCGCTATCTCGACGCGCAGGGCTTCGTGGATGTGGAAACACCCATGCTCACCCGTGCCACCCCGGAGGGGGCGCGTGATTATCTGGTGCCCAGCCGGACCTATCCGGGGCATTTTTTCGCGTTGCCGCAATCTCCGCAGATCTTCAAGCAGTTGCTGATGATGTCCGGGCTGGACCGCTACTACCAGATTGTCCGCTGTTTCCGTGACGAGGACCTGCGCGCGGATCGCCAACCGGAGTTCACCCAGCTGGATATCGAGACCTCCTTCATGGAGGAGGACGGCATCATGGATCTCATGGAGGACATGATCCGCACGCTGTTCCGCGATGTGATGGACGTGGAACTGCCCGAGCCATTCCCGCGCATGGCCTATGAAGAGGCGATGCGGCGCTTCGGGTCCGACAAGCCCGACATGCGGATCAGGCTGGAACTCGTGGAAGTCGCCGACCTGGTGGCCGATTGCGAGTTCAAGGTGTTTTCGGCACCCGCCAGGGCCGGCGACGGCCGCGTGGCCGCGCTGCGACTGCCCGGTGGCGGCACACTGACCCGCAAGGAGATCGACGAGTACACCGCATTCGTGGGTCGCTACGGCGCGAAGGGCCTGGCCTACATCAAGGTCAACGATCCGGGACAGGGTCGAGAGGGGCTGCAGTCACCGATCATCAAGTTCCTGTCCGACGCGGCGGTCAACGGTATCCTCGAGCGCACCGGCGCCGAGGCCGGTGATCTGATTTTCTTCGGCGCGGACAAAGCCCGTGTGGTCAATGATGCCCTCGGCGCGCTGCGCGTCAGGCTCGGCCATGATCGGAATCTGGTCGAGGACAGTTGGCAGCCGCTTTGGGTGGTGGATTTTCCCATGTTCGAGTGGGACGAAGGCGAAAAACGCTGGTTCTCGCTGCATCACCCGTTCACGGCGCCGCGTATTGATGATCCCGAAGCGTTGTCCACGAATCCCGGGCAGGTCGTCTCGCGGGCCTACGACATGGTGCTCAATGGTTCCGAGATCGGCGGCGGGTCCGTGCGCATCCATCGGACGGAGACTCAGTCGGCGGTATTCAAGATGCTGGGGATCAGTGATGACGAGGCTCAGGAGAAGTTTGGCTTCCTGCTCGAGGCCCTGAAATACGGCTGCCCGCCCCACGGCGGGATCGCTTTCGGGCTGGATCGGCTGGTGATGCTGATGTCAGGAGCCAGCAGTATCCGGGAAGTCATCGCCTTCCCCAAGACGCAGACGGCCCACTGTCCGCTGACCAATGCGCCAGGCGTGGTGCCGGACCCGCAGCTCAAGGAACTCGGCATTCGCCTTCGCAAGGTGCCTGGCAAAGAGTCATGAGCGCGCCGTCCGACCCGCGGCGATACAAGCGACCCGAGTCTGTGCTCGTGGTCGTTGCCACGGCCGGCGGTGATGTGCTTTTGCTGCGCCGGCGAGAGCCGCCGGGGTTCTGGCAATCGGTGACCGGCAGTCTGCGCTGGGATGAAGATCCGACCCAGGCTGCCCGCCGGGAACTCGCCGAGGAGACCGGTCTGGTTCCGGCCGCTGGACCTGAGGATACCGGCCGCATCAACCACTACCCCATCATTCCACCGTGGACCGAGCGGTACGGTCCGGGCACGCTGGAAAACACCGAGTACGTGTTTTTTCTGTGTCTTGACGAACAGCCGATCATCCGCCTCAATTCCGAGGAGCATGACGATATGCTGTGGCTGCCGGCCGCCGAGGCGGCCAACACGGCCAGTTCGGCGACCGACCGCGCTGCGATTCGCGAGTTCGCCGGCAGCCTTGGATAATGGTCTGTGCGGCCGGTGGGCGCTAGAATCTGCATTTCCAGTCTGTTTCACCCGCTGCGGAGTAAGCTGAATGTCGGCCACCGCTCTTGCCATTGAAAGCTACCACGCACTCGACGATGAGGAGTGCGATGCCCGGATTCGCGCCGCCAAGGAAAAACTTGGCGGTCGCCTGGTGATTCTCGGCCATCACTACCAGCGCGAAGAAGTGTTTCGCCACGCGCATTTCAGCGGCGATTCCCTCAAGCTTTCCCGGCAGGCGGCCGAATGCGATGCGGACTACATCGTTTTCTGCGGGGTGCATTTCATGGCCGAGGCGGCGGACATTCTCTCCCGCCCGGAGCAGGTGGCCATCCTTCCCGATCTTGCGGCCGGTTGTTCCATGGCCGATATGGCCAATCTCGCCAAGGTCGAACGCGCCTGGCGCGAACTTGGCGAAATGCTCGATGTGGAGGCTGCCGTCACGCCCGTCACGTATATCAATTCGGCCGCAGACCTCAAGGCGTTCTGCGGGCGGCATGACGGCATTGTCTGCACCTCGACCAATGCTCGCACGGTTCTCGAATGGGCCTTCGCCCGTCGCGACAAGGTGCTGTTCTTTCCGGACGAACATCTTGGCCGCAATACCGCGCATGCCATGGGCATGGCGCCGGACGACATGGCCGTGTGGGATTTCAATCAGCCCATGGGTGGCCTGAGTGCGGAGGAGATCAGGCGCGCCCGCATCCTGCTCTGGAAGGGATTCTGTTCAGTCCATCAGATGTTCAGGCCCGAACATATCGATGATTTCAGGAGCCGCTATCCGGACGCGAAAGTGATCAGCCATCCCGAGGCCTCCTTTGAGGTATGCAGCAAGTCGGATTACGTCGGCTCGACGGAATTCATCCTGCGCACCGTGCGCGCGGGCGAGCCCGGGACGCGCTGGCTGGTAGGCACGGAACTGAATCTGGTGAACCGCCTGCACGAAGAGCTCAAGCATCAGGGCACGAACGTGCATTTCATGTCGCCCATGGTGTGCATGTGCTCGACCATGTTTCGGACCGATCCACAACATCTGGCCTGGACGCTGGAGAATCTCATCGAGGGTCGCATCGTGAATCAGGTGCGGGTACCGGACGAAGAGAAAAGCGAGGCCCGCAAGGCACTGGACATGATGCTCAGCATTTCCTGAGCCCGCCGATCATGAGCCGGTCCCGGCCCGAAACCGTGGTGTTCGTACACGGTCTGTGGATGACCGGCCTGGAGATGGGCGTACTGCGTCATCGCGTTGCTGCCACCGGATTCGATACCCGTCGTTTTCACTATCACACCGTGCGCGCGTCGGTGGCCGACAATGCCATCCGGTTGCGCGCCTTTCTCGAGGATCTCGCGGCGAATCCGCTGCATCTGGTCGGTCACAGCCTGGGCGGCCTGGTCATCCTGCATCTCTTCCATGAACTCGGCTGGCGACGGCCCGGGCGGGTGGTTTTCATGGGGGCGCCGGTACGCGGCAGCCGCGCGGCCCAGGCCATGGCCAATCATCGGTTGGGCGCGCGCCTGCTCGGCGGCAGCGGCCCGGAAGCCCTGGCCGCGAACCTGCCGGCGCCCGTCTGGCCCGGACCCAACCCGCTCGGCGTGGTCGTGGGTACCTGGGGCGCGGGAATGGGGCAGTTCTTCCATCGCCTGCCCAGACCCCACGACGGCACCGTGGCGGCGGATGAAACCGAAATTCGGGGGGCGACCGATCGCATCGCCTTGCCGGTCAGTCATCTGAGCATGCTGTTCAATCGCGAGGTCGCTGCGCAAGTCGCGAACTTCCTGCATTTCGCCCGCTTCAGTCCCGCCTCGCCTTGAGTTTTGCATGCAATTCATAGAGAGCGTCCAGCGCCTGCCTGGGCGACATCTCGTCCGGGTTCATATCCTGCAACGCCTTGACGGCGGGATGTTCCTGAACCGCGAACAGGGGCAACTGTGGCTGGCTCGACACGCCCCCCTCGGCGGATGCAGATTGCGGGCCGGCCTCAAGTCGCGCGAGCCGTGCCTGAGCGGCGCGTATCACGGGCGAGGGCACGCCCGCCAGCGCTGCCACCTGCAGACCGTAGCTGCGATCCGCCGGGCCTTCTTTTACCGCATGCAGGAAAATGATTCGGTCGTCGTGCTCGGTGGCATCCAGGTGAACGTTCGCGCAGCCATCCAGATTCCCGGCGAGTTCGGTGAGCTCGAAATAGTGTGTGGCGAAGAGTGTGAAGGCCCTCTGCTCGCGGGCGATGTAGTCGGCGCAGGCCCAGGCCAGTGACAAACCGTCGTAGGTTGAGGTGCCGCGACCGATTTCATCCATGAGCACCAGGCTGGATTCGGTGGCATTGTTGAGAATTTCCGCGGTCTCGGTCATTTCCACCATGAAGGTGGAACGTCCGCCGGCCAGGTCGTCCGAGGCGCCGATGCGGGTGAAGATACGGTCCATGGGGCCTATTTCGGCGCGCTCGGCCGGCACGAAGCTGCCCACGTGGGCGAGTACCGCGATCAGGGCGGTCTGACGCATGTAGGTGGACTTGCCGCCCATGTTCGGGCCGGTGATCACCAGCATGCGCCGATTTTCGTCCAGTAGCAGATCGTTGGGCACGAACGGGTCATCCGAGACCTGCTCCACCACCAGGTGGCGGCCACCCCTGATGCGCAGGCACGGGGTGTCCACCAGAGTCGGCTGGCACAGATTCAGCGACTCGGCGCGTTCGGCCAGGTTCACGATGCAGTCCAGCTCGGCAAGCCCGGCGGCCATGTCCTGCAAGGGGGCGATATCTTCGACAAGGCGGTCCAGCAGCGCTTCATAGAGCTGTTTCTCGCGCGCCAGAGCCCGTTCGCGGGCGCCGAGGACCTTGTCCTCGTGTTCTTTCAGTTCGGGCGTGATGTAGCGTTCGGTCGCCTTGAGGGTCTGACGCCGCTGGTAATCGGCGGGAACCTTGTCCGACTGGGCCCGGGTGACCTCGATGTAGAAGCCGTGCACTTTGTTGTAGCCGACCTTGAGCGTGGTGATGCCGGTCCGTTCACGTTCCCGGGCTTCCAGGTCCACAAGGTACTGGTCGGCGTTCTCGCTGATCCCCCGCAGCTCGTCCAATTCCGCGTCGTAGCCCGCGGCGATCACGCCGCCATCACGGATGAGCACGGGCGGTGTCTCGATGATCGCACGTTGCAGCAAGTCCAGCGTGCCAGGATGCCGGCCGATCCGCTTTGCGATTGCCGCGAGCAGCGGCGCACCGGTTGGCGCGAGTGTCTCCAGCAGATCCGGGAGCCGCGCGAGCGCCTGGCGCAAGCCCGCCAGATCACGTGGACGCGCCGATTTCAGTGCAACGCGGGCCAGGATGCGTTCGACATCGCCGATGCCCCGAAGCGCCTCGTGGAGGGCCGGCTGTATGCCGGTCTGCAGCAGATCGTCCACGCATTGGTAGCGTTCGCGCAGTGTGCCCATGTCTCGCAGCGGACGATTGAGCCAGCGCCTCAGCAGGCGGCTTCCCATGGCGGTGGCGGTGCGGTCCATGACCCCGGCGAGTGTGTGCTCGGGGTGTCCCGCGAGGCTGCGTTCGATTTCCAGATTGCGCCGGGTCGCCGCGTCCAGCACGAGCGTATCATCACGACTTTCCACGGTGAGGCCGCGCAAATGCGGCAGCGCGGTGCGCTGGGTTTCCTGGACGTATTGCATCAACGCTCCGGCGGCGGCCACCGCCTTGTCCATTCCAGTGCATCCAAAGCCTGACAGGTCGCGGGTGCCGAACTGCTGGCAGAGCAGGCGCTGGCCGGAGTCCGCATCGAAGTGCCACGGTGGCCGGCGGCGCAGGCCGCGTCGGTCGCGAATGGGGGCGGGCGGGCGGTGATCCTCGCTGATCAGCAGCTCGGCGGGACTGATGCGCTCGAGTTCACCGAGCAGGGCGGCCTCGCCGGCGACCTCCAGCACCGAAAACCGGCCGGATGTCAGGTCCGCAATCGCCACGCCGTGCGCGTCGGGTCCCGCGTGGATTGCCACCAGCAGATTGTCGCGACGTTCCTCCAGCAACGCCTCATCGGTCACGGTTCCGGGCGTGATGATACGCACGACCTTGCGTTCCACCGGACCCTTGGAGGTCGCCGGATCGCCGATCTGCTCGCAGATCGCCACCGATTCCCCGAGCCGGACCAGCTTCGCGAGGTAGCCCTCGGCCGCGTGGTAGGGGACCCCGGCCATGGGAATGGGATCGCCCGCCGATTGCCCGCGGGCGGTGAGGGTGATGCCGAGCAATCGTGCAGCCTTGCGCGCATCGTCGAAAAACAGTTCGTAGAAGTCACCCATGCGATAGAACAGGAGAATGTCCGGGTGCTCGGCCTTGACCTTGAGGTACTGGCGCATGACCGGCGTGTGTCGGGCAAAGGCTTCGTCGTTCATCGGTTGCTGGTTGATGTGGATGTGGGACGTGGAGTGTACCGTGCCCCTGGCACAGGTGCATTCGCCATCGCCGGGGACAGGCCCGTTCAGTTGAGTTACCATCGGAGCGTGACATCATCCTCCGGGAATCAGTCAGGCGTTTCCGATGCGGGGTTGGCGGTTCTCGCCGAACGTGTCGGGCGGACGCTGGAACAGCGCGGCCTCAGGCTGGCGACGGCCGAGTCGTGCACGGGGGGCTGGATCGCCAAGACGCTGACCGACACCCCTGGAAGCTCGGCATGGTTCGAACGGGGCTTTGTGACCTACAGCAACGAAGCCAAACAGGACATGCTGGGGGTATCCGGGAGAACCCTGGCCGAGCATGGCGCCGTGTCGGAGACCACCGCGGGCGAGATGGCTCGCGGGGCACTGGCTCGAAGCCGTGCTGAAATGGCCGTGGCGGTGACCGGTATCGCCGGACCGGAGGGCGGCAGCGCCGACAAGCCGGTGGGTACCGTGTGGCTGGCCTGGGCCGGTCCCGGCGACACGCTGGAAACAACAAGAGTGCTGCTCCAAGGGGACCGTGAGGCGGTGCGCCGCCAGACGGTGGAACTCGCATTGAAAGGGGTTGTTGATCGTGTCTGACAAGACCACCAAGCGACTGTTTTTCGCACTGTGGCCCGACCAGGCCACGCGCGAGCTGATTCACGGCGCCACCCGGCCACTGGTCAAGGGAGCCGGCGGGCGGGCCGTCCCCGCGGAGAATTTCCACATCACGCTGAAATTTCTCGGTTCCGTTCCGGAGTCGTCCGAGGCCTGTGTGCAGAGGGCGGCCGGCAACGTCCGCGGGCGACGCTTCGAGTTGCTGCTGGACAACTTCGGCTTCTGGCCGGAACCACAGGTGGCGTGGCTGGGGACCAGCGATGTGCCGGATGCCCTGACGGCGCTGGTCGCGGATCTGCTGACCGAGCTGGGCAGCTGCGGGTTCGAACACACCAGCCGCCCGTTCAAGCCGCACCTGACCCTGGCACGCAACGTCCGCAACCCCGGACAGTTCGCTGCGCCGGAGCCGCTCAACTGGGCGGTCGAGGACTTCGTCCTGGTCGAATCGACAACCACCCCGCAAGGGGCCACCTACCAGATTGTCGAGCGCTGGGCGCTGGCGGACCCGGCCGAGCCGAAGCGGGCTGTCAGGCGCAAATAGATATGAAATAATGGGCGGGTTTTCAAAGGCAGTACATGAATTCTTTCGACATCCGCGGGTGAGCTGAATGGACGACAACCGGAAAAAGGCACTGGCCGCCGCACTGGGCCAGATCGAGAAGCAGTTCGGCAAGGGGTCGGTGATGCGCCTGGGCGATTCCGCCCGCGCCGCCGGCGATGTGCCCGCCATTTCCACCGGCTCGCTGGGTCTGGACATCGCGCTCGGCGTCGGTGGCCTGCCGAGAGGGAGGGTGGTGGAAATCTTTGGCCCGGAGTCCTCGGGCAAGACCACGCTGACCCTGCAGGTCATCGCCGAAGCGCAGCGCGCCGGTGGCACTGCCGCCTTCGTGGACGCCGAGCACGCACTGGATCCGGTGTATGCCGAGGCGCTGGGCGTGAATGTCGACGACCTGCTGGTGTCGCAGCCGGATACCGGCGAGCAGGCACTCGAAATCGCCGACATGCTGGTGCGTTCGAGCGCGGTTGATGTGGTCGTGGTGGACTCGGTGGCGGCGTTGACGCCCAAGGCCGAAATCGAGGGCGAGATGGGGGATTCCCACGTGGGCCTGCAGGCCCGCCTGATGTCCCAGGCGCTGCGCAAGCTCACCGCCAATATCAAGCGCTCCAATACCCTGGTCATATTCATCAACCAGATCCGCATGAAGATCGGCGTGATGTTCGGTAACCCCGAAACCACCACCGGTGGCAATGCCCTCAAGTTCTATTCCTCCGTGCGGCTGGATATCCGCCGCGTTGGCGCGATCAAGAAGGGCGACGAAGTGGTCGGCAACGACACGCGCGTCAAGGTGGTCAAGAACAAGGTGGCGCCACCGTTTCGCAAGGCCGAGTTTGAAATCCTCTATGGCAAGGGCATTTCCCGCCAGGGGGAGATCATCGACCTGGGCGTGGCCAACGGCTTCGTGGAAAAGGCCGGCGCCTGGTACAGCTACAACGGCGAACGCATTGGCCAGGGCAAGGAAAACGCCCGCCAGTTCCTGCTCGACAATCCCGGGATTGCCGAGGAGATCGAAAAGGCCGTGCGTGACAAGTTGCTGGTGAAGAAGGCCGCCAAGGATGAACCCGCCAAGGAAGCCGAAGCCTGAGGCCGACGCGGACGCCGCCAGCGAGGCGCGGCGTGTGGCGATGGGCCTGCTGGCCCGTCGTGAGCATGCCACTCTCGAGCTCGAGCGCAAGCTGCGTGACCGCGGGTTCGACGATGACGTGATTGCCGGGACCGTGTCCTGGTTGTGCGACAAGCGTTATCTGAGCGACCGTCGTTTTGCCGAACAATTCGTCAGTCAGCGGATCGGCCGAGGTTCGGGCCCGCTCAAACTGCGGGCCGAGCTTGGCCAGCGCGGGCTGGACGAGACCGCCATCGACGAGGCGCTGGCTGACGCCGAAGTGGACTGGCTGAACCTGGCCGCCAGTGTCCGGCGCAAGCGTTTCGGGCCGGCGCTGCCGTCGGACTACCATGAACGGATGCGCCAGGCCCGGTTCCTCCAGGGGCGGGGTTTCGCCACCGCGGATATCCGGCACGTGCTGGACGGGGTGGATGTCGAGGATTAGCTCGACGAACAATCAGGCATGATCACATTTCGGGCCGGGCGGCTGTTGCCGTTCGGCCCGATTTCCCAGTCAAGGACCAGAGCCACAAGATGAAGACCAGCAACGACATTCGCCGGGATTTCCTGGAGTTCTTCCGTGAACGGGGGCACGCTGTGGTGCCCAGCAGCCCGCTGGTGCCCGCCAACGACCCCACGCTGCTGTTTACCAATGCGGGCATGGTGCAGTTCAAGGATGTATTTCTGGGCCGCGACCGTCGCGATTACACCCGCGCCACGAGCAGCCAACGCTGCGTGAGGGCCGGCGGCAAGCACAATGATCTGGAAAACGTCGGTTACACGGCCCGCCACCACACCTTCTTTGAAATGCTGGGCAATTTCAGTTTCGGCGATTACTTCAAGCGCGAGGCGATCACTTTCGCCTGGGACCTGCTGACCGGCATCTTCGGTCTGCCCACGGAGCGGCTCTGGGTGACGGTCTATGAGTCCGACGACGAAGCCTACGCGGTCTGGAACAAGGCGGTGGGCGTGCCGGCTGAACGCATCGTGCGCATCGGCGACAACAAGGGCGCCCCCTACGCCTCCGACAACTTCTGGCAAATGGCCGACACCGGCCCCTGTGGCCCTTGCACCGAAATCTTCTACGACCACGGGCCGGAAGTTGCGGGTGGACCGCCCGGGTCGCCCGACGAGGACGGCGACCGCTATGTTGAAATCTGGAACATCGTGTTCATGCAGTACGACCGCGGCGCCGACGGGAGCATGGAGCCTCTGCCCAAGCCCTGCGTGGATACGGGCATGGGCCTTGAACGCATCGCCGCCGTGCTGCAGGGCGTGCATTCCAACTATGCAATCGACCTGTTCCGCAACCTGATTCACGCGGCGGCGGCAGCCACCGGCACCCGCGATCTGGAGTCCAATTCGCTCAAGGTGATTGCTGACCACATTCGTGCCTGCAGTTTTCTGATCGCCGACGGCGTGCTGCCTTCCAACGAGGGGCGCGGCTACGTCCTGCGCCGGATCATGCGCCGGGCGATCCGCCACGGATACAAGCTGGGGCAGGACAAGCCATTTTTCCATCTGCTCGTCGATGCGCTGGACGATGAAATGGGGGCGGCCTACCCGGAGTTGCGCGAACAAAAGACGGCCATTGCGCGTGTCATCCGCCAGGAAGAGGAGCGTTTTGCCGAGACCCTGGAGCAGGGCATGCGCCTGCTGGATCAGGCAATCGAAGGCCTTTCCGGAGGCGAGATTCCGGGCGCCACGGTATTCAAGCTCTATGACACCTACGGATTTCCGGCGGATCTCACCAACGACATCGCCCGTGAACGTGGTCTGAGCATCGACCAGGCGGGCTTCGAGGCTGAAATGGACAAACAGCGCGAACGTGCGCGTGCCGCGAGCCAGTTCGCCGCCGACTACAGCCGGGATATCGAAACGGATGCGCAAACCGATTTTTCCGGTTACCAGGATATCCGGGACCACGGCCGCGTAGTCGCTCTCTTTCGAGGAAGAGAGGCGGTCGACACGCTGCATGCCGGTGAAGACGGTGTGGTGGTGCTGGATCGGACGCCTTTCTACGCGGAATCGGGTGGTCAGGTGGGCGATTCCGGTGTGCTGCGCGGAGAGGAAGCCATCTTCGATGTCGGTGATACGCAGAAGCGTGCCGAGGCGCATGCTCATGTCGGCAAGCTGCGCATGGGCACGCTGCATGTCGGCGCTATGGTCAAGGCCGAGGTGAATGAGGAGCGGCGCCAGGCCATTGTTCTGAATCACTCGGCGACGCATCTGCTGCACGCCGCCCTGCGCAAGGTACTCGGGACCCATGTCACCCAGAAGGGTTCACTGGTGGCGCCTGACCGGTTGCGCTTCGATTTTTCGCACAGCGAGCCGGTGGGTGAAGAGGACTTGCGTCATGTCGAGCGGCTGGTCAATGCGGAGATCCGGCGCAATGTGGCCGCCGATGTCAGGCACATGAGCTACGACGATGCGATGGACTTCGGCGCGATGGCATTGTTCGGCGAAAAATATGGCGACACGGTGCGCGTATTGCGTTTCGGTGATTTCTCGACGGAACTCTGCGGTGGCACGCATGTGACGCGGACGGGCGATATCGGGCTTTTCAAGATCATCGGTGAGTCCGGGGTGGCCGCGGGTGTCCGGCGCATCGAGGCGGTGACCGGTGCCGGGGCGCTGGCCTGGCTGGAGCGCACCGAACAGACCGTTGACGAGATTGCCGACCTGGTCCGGGCCGGGCGCGATGATGTCGAATCGCGGGTTCGCCAGTTGGTGGAGCGCAGCCGTGCACTGGAAAAGGAAGTGCAGCAGCTCCGCGGTCGCCTGGCGAGCGGGCAGGGCAGTGACCTCGCCAGTCAGGCCGTGGACGTCGGCGGACTCAGGGTGCTCGCGGCGCGGCTGGACGGCGCGGACGCCAGGACCCTGCGTGACGCCGTGGATCAACTCAAGAACAAGTTGGGCCGGGCCGCCATCGTGCTGGCGACAGTCGATGAAGGCAAGGTCCGTCTCGTGGCCGGTGTCACCAAGGGAGAGAGTGCGACCTTGCCGGCCGGGGACCTGGTCAACGTCGTGGCCGCGCAGGTGGGCGGCCGTGGCGGAGGCCGGCCGGACATGGCGCAGGCCGGCGGTACCGAGCCCGACAGGCTGGACGCCGCCCTTGCCGGCGTCGTCGACTGGGTCCGGGAACAGCTCGGGAAGTGATGCCCGCGCTTTTACTGGCGACCGTTTTCCGGTTTAATCGCCTCCTTCCGCCTGAGCAGGGCGCCCGGGGACGAGCATGGCCCTTCTGGTTCTGAAGTTTGGCGGCACTTCCGTAGCCGATTGCGAACGCATTGATCGCGTCGCAGATCGCGTGGCCGAAACGCGTGCGGCGGGTCACGATGTCGTCGTGGTCGTCTCGGCCATGGCCGGCGAAACTGATCGCTTGCTGGGTCTTGCCCGGAGAATGAGCGGGCGGCCCCAGGCGCGCGAACTGGATGTGCTGCTCGCCTCGGGCGAGCAGGTTTCCATGTCTTTGCTGGCCATTGGACTGGAAGCCCGCGGTCTGGCCTGCCGCTCCTATACGGGCGGTCAGGTGGCAATTGTGACCGACGAGGTGCATGGCAAGGCCCGTATCCGGGAAATGCACACCAACCGACTGCGCGCGGATCTGGTGGAAGGTCGCGTACCGGTGATTGCCGGCTTCCAGGGCGTGGACCGACTCGGCAATATCACCACGCTGGGGCGCGGCGGGTCCGACACGACCGCGGTGGCCGTCGCCGCGGCGCTGGGTGCCGATGAGTGTCGCATCTATACTGATGTGAAGGGTGTGTATACCACCGATCCACGTGTGGTGCCGCAGGCACGGTGCCTGGATGCGATCACATTCGACGAAATGCTGGAATTGGCGGGACAGGGCTCCAAGGTCCTGCAAATCCGTGCAGTCGAGTTTGCCGGACGCTACGGCGTGCCGCTGCGGGTGCTGTCCACTTTCGAGGAGGGAAGCGGAACCTTGATCAGCTTCGAACGCAGTGATCTGGAAGCCAGAGTCGTGTCCGGCATCGCCTTCAACCGGGATGAGGCGGAAATTACGGTTCTCGGTGTCCCCGACCGGCCGGGAATTGCTTTCCAGATTCTCGGTCCGGTTTCCGATGCGCACATCGAAGTTGATATGATTGTGCAGAATGTGGCGCGCGATGGCGTCATTGATTTCACGTTCACGGTGCATCGCACCGACTATGAACAGGCATTGGAGCTCGTCACGCGGCAGATTGAAGCCCTTGAGTGTGGCGGCGTGATTGGCGACAAACGGGTCGTCAAGATATCGTTGGTGGGCGTGGGCGTTCGGTCCCACGCGGGCATCGCGACACGAATGTTTGCAGCGTTGGCGCAGGAAGGGATTAATATACGCATGATATCCACTTCCGAGGTCAAGATCTCGGTGGTGGTCGACGAGAAGTATCTCGAGCTTGGTGTACGGGCCTTGCACGAAGCCTTCGGGCTGCAGGACGAGGACGCGTCAATGGGTCTCGGGAATGCTGACAAGGGAGGCGCCCTGTCAGGTTCGGGGTGTGCAGCCGGCTAATAACAATTCACGGACGGCGGATTCCTCCCGGTATCCGTAATGTCTAAGGTGATTGAGATAGGACAAGGAGTTTTGCCATGTTGATTCTGACCAGACGCGTAGGTGAGACGGTGATGATCGGGGACGATGTGACCGTCACCGTTCTCGGCGTTAAGGGCAATCAGGTCCGGCTTGGCGTCAATGCGCCAAAGGAAGTCGCGGTACACCGCGAGGAGATCTACGAGCGAATCAAGCGTGAGCAGGAGATGGGGGACGCCGCATCCGGCGAATAATCTGCGCACTTTACCTCGGCAGGTCGGATCAGTATCATTTCGACCTTCCTGGCCGCCTCAGGCACGTCAGCGACGCTTTCCGCGTCGCTGCGCGTTTCAGGGCACCGGAAAGCGCTCCCCTGCGGCAGGCCGCAGGCCTGCTGGTCGGGAAAGGCAGCGCGGACAATCAGGTTTAACGGTTACGGAGAGATGGCCGAGTCGGTCGAGCGATTCGCCGGGAGCGAATCGCAACTGTGACGCGAAGCGTCGCAGGCCCGAAGGGCGGAGGGCAGGATGCCCGGAGTAACGCGCTCCCCTGCGGCAGGCCGCAGGCCTGCTGGTCGGGAAAGACAGCG
>JASFQN010000025.1:0-20865 GCA_050115425.1 Gammaproteobacteria bacterium
TCGTCTACCTGCCTGCGGATGGTTTCCATCTGGCGAGTGGTGCAAATGGCGCCGACGTCGGTATCCGAAGCCGCCGACGGGCCGACACGCAATCGGCGTACGCCGGCCGCCAGTCCTTCCACGAAGGGCTCGTAGACCGACTCGTGCACGTAGATGCGCTCCACGCCGGCGCAGCTTTGCCCGGCATTGGATACTCCGCCCCAGATGGCGCCATTGACCGCACGCTCCAGGTCGGCATCCGCGCGCACGATCATGGCATCCTTGCCGCCCAGTTCAAGGGAGAGGGGTGTCAGTGTCCTGGACGCCTGTTCCATCAGCAGTTTGCCCACGCGCACCGAGCCGGTGAAGAACAGTTTGTCCACACCGCCTTCGGCAAGAAACGTCGCACCGGCCAGCGGGCCATCCACGATCACGTGGTGAAAGACATCCGGCGGCAGGCCGGCTGCCTCAAACATCTCGGCGATGCGTTCGCCCACCGGCAGTGTTTCCGGTGCGGTTTTGAATACCACGGTATTGCCGGCGAGCAGGGCGGGCACGATTTCGTGCATGGGAATGCCCAGCGAATAGTTCCAGGGCGCGATGATGCCGATCACGCCCCAGGGCTGGCGATGCAGGCTACTGCGCTTGTTAAGAAAAAGAACGGAGCCGTTGGGCAGGCGTGCAGGCCGTAGCAGCCGGCGTGCATGACGCTGGTACCAATGGACGGCTCCGGCACTGGCGAGGATTTCCGTGGCCAGCGCCTCCAGCCGGGTCTTGCCGGAACAGGCGCTGATCGTCTCGGCAAGCGCATCGGCGTTGGCGACCAGCCAACGCCGGGCGGCCTCCACGTAACGGGCGCGTTCGGCCAGGGGGCGGGCCGCCCAGCCGGATTGCGCGGCCCGGGCTCGCCGGATGACCGCGCGCAGGTCAGCAGCAGTCAGCGTTTCATAGGTGCCGAGATCCTGGCCCGTGGAAGGGTTGGTGCAGCGAATCTGTCCGGCAGCCCCATTCATGGGTCTAGCTCTGCCCGCTGCGGCCGGTGAAGCGATCCATGCTGTGGCTCACGCCGAAGAAGTCCATCAGCCAGTCGAACACGGGGACCGGCAGCAGCCGGGTCAGGAAGGCCGAATACACAAAGCGCGGGGTGATCAGCCGGCGGCGGTTGCGACGGATGGCGGCCACGATGCGGTCGGCGACCGGTTCGGGTCGCTGGATGGGCAGCAGCCACGAAAAGCGTGTCCGAACGCCCCGGAACATGCCGGTGTCCAGGTAATAGGGGCAGACGACCGTGGTGCGCACGGGGTGACCTTCGCTTTCCAGTTCCAGGCGCAGGGCTTCATCGAAACCCACCGCGGCGAACTTGCTGGCGCAATAGTCGGTCAGCCGGGCCGTGCCTACCAGGCCGCCGGCCGAGGCAATGGTTACCACATGGCCGCCACCGTTGGCGATCATGCCGGGCAGGAAGGCACGCGTGGTCCAGAACAGGCTCAGCGTGTTCACCGAAAGCGTGCGGCGAATGCCCGCCTCGTCGGCTTCCAGAAGGCGACGGCCGGTGACGATGCCGGCATTGTTGATGAGGATGTCCACGGGGCCGCATTCGAGGGCCTGGCGGGCGCTTACATTCACCATTTCCGCATCGCTGACGTCGCAAGTCGCGGTATCGACCTCGGTGAGGTCACCCAGTTCGCCGGCCAGTTGGGCCAGGGACGCCTCGTTGAGGTCCCAGAGAACCAGCCGGCACCCGGAGGTCGCCAGGCGCTGCGCGAGCAGGCGGCCAAGGCCACTGGCCGCACCGGTGATCAGGGCACGCTTGCCCGCAAGCTGGGTCATGGTGCGTATCTCCCCGGACGCGGACGAACCCGCATTCGATGTTGGATCAGACCTTTTCGCCGGCCAGGAAAAGCCAGGTCTCGATCACGGTGTCCGGATTCAAAGACACGCTCTCGATACCTTCTTCCAGCAGCCAGCGAGCGAGATCGGGGTGATCGGACGGCCCCTGTCCGCAAATGCCGATGTATTTGTTCTGTCTGCGGCAGGCCTGGAT
This sequence comes from Gammaproteobacteria bacterium, assembly GCA_050115425.1. Taxonomy (GTDB): domain Bacteria; phylum Pseudomonadota; class Gammaproteobacteria; order Natronospirales; family JASFQN01; genus JASFQN01. The sequence continues at coordinate 2,024 of JASFQN010000025.1, forward strand.
GGCCATGTGCAACAGAGCCTTGACAGCGTCGTTGCGCTCGTCGAACAGTTCGGCCACCAATCCCGAATCGCGGTCCAGACCCAGGGTGAGCTGGGTCATGTCGTTGGAGCCAATGGAGAACCCGTCGAAGAACTCGAGAAACTGTTCGGCGAGCAGCGCATTGGAAGGCAGTTCGCACATCATGATCAGCTTGAGACCGTTCTCGCCGCGTTTCAGGCCGTTTTCGGCGAGTGCTTCGGTCACGCTGCGCGCCTCGTCCACGGTGCGTACGAAGGGAATCATGACCTGCACGTTATCCAGGCCCATCTCCTCCCGAACCTTGCGCAGCGCCCGGCATTCCAGCCTGAAGCAATCGCGGAAATTGTCGGACACATAGCGCGAGGCACCGCGGAATCCCAGCATGGGATTTTCTTCATGCGGCTCGAACTGCTCGCCGCCCACCAGATTGGCGTACTCATTGGACTTGAAGTCCGACATGCGCACGATGACCGGTTCCGGGGCGAAGGCCGCAGCCAGTGTGGCGATGCCCTCGGCAAGCTTGTCCACGTAGAAGCTGACCGGATCGGCGTAGCCCGCGGCGCGCTGGCGGATGCTCGCCTTGATCTCGTCACTCTGATCGTCGAAATACAGCAGGGCCTTGGGGTGCACACCGATCATTCGGTTGATGATGAACTCCAGCCGCGCCAGGCCGATACCCTTGTGGGGAATGCTGGCGAAATCGAACGCCCGATCCGGGTTGCCCACATTCATCATGATCTTGAGCGGGATGTCGGGCATGGCATCCAGGCTGATCTCCTTGCGCTCGAATCCCAGCTGGCCTTCGTAGATGTAGCCGGTATCGCCCTCGGCGCAGGAGACCGTCACGCCGGTGCCATCCTTGATGACGTCGGTGGCATCGCCACAGCCGACCACCGCCGGTATGCCCAGTTCACGGGCAATGATCGCCGCATGGCAGGTGCGCCCGCCACGGTTGGTTACGATCGCGGCGGCGCGCTTCATGATCGGCTCCCAGTCGGGGTCGGTCATGTCGGTGATCAGTACGTCGCCGGGCTGCACCCGGTTCATTTCCTTGATGCTGGCGATCACCTTGGCGGTGCCGGCGCCGATGCGCTGGCCGATGCTGCGTCCAGTTGACAGCACCTTGCCACGCGATTTTTCCTTGAACTCGTAGCGTTCGATGACCTGGCCGGCCCGGCTTTTCACGGTTTCCGGACGCGCCTGCAGAATGTAGAGCTTGCCATCCTCGCCGTCCTTGCCCCACTCGATGTCCATGGGGCGGCCGTAATGTTCCTCGATGATCATCGCCTGGCGAGCGAGGTCGAGCACGTCGGCATCGGTGATGCAGAAGCGGTCGCGGTCGGCTGCCGGCACTTCTTCGGTGGTCACCGTCTTGCCGTGGTCGGAGTTCTCCGTGTAGACCATGCGGACCGCCTTGCTACCCAGGTTGCGGCGCAGGATCGGCTGCTTGTCGTTCTTGAGGGTGGGCTTGTAGACGTAGAATTCGTCCGGGTTCACCGCGCCCTGTACGACGGTCTCGCCGAGGCCGTAACTGGCAGTGATGAACACCACATCCGGGAAGCCGGATTCGGTATCCAGCGTGAACATCACGCCACTGGCACCCACATCACTGCGGACCATGTGCTGGATGCCGGCGGACAGGGCCACATCCGCATGCTTGAAGCCGTGATGCACGCGATAGGCGATGGCGCGGTCGTTGAACAGGGAGGCGAACACTTCCTTGACCGCGAGCAGGACGTTATCCAGCCCGCGCACATTCAGGAAGGTCTCCTGCTGGCCGGCGAAAGAGGCATCCGGAAGGTCTTCGGCGGTGGCGGAGGAACGCACTGCCACCGAGATGTTCTCGCCCTCGGTGGCGAGCATGTCGTTATAGGCTTCGGTGATCTGCTTTTCCAGCCTGGGCGGGAAGGGCGTGTCCATTACCCATTGGCGGATCTGGGCGCCGGCCGCTACCAGGCTGTCCACGTCATCCACGTCCAGCCCATCGAGCTTGTCGTGGATGCGCTCCGCCAGATGGTCCTGGGCGAGGAAATCGCGGTAGGCCTGGGCCGTGGTGGCGAAACCGCCCGGTACGGACACTCCCAGACGGGTCAGGTGGCTGATCATTTCACCGAGCGAGGCATTCTTGCCACCTACCCGCTCGATGTCTGCCATGCCCAGTTCGTCCAGCCCCTGTACGTAGCTCTCCACGACACGTCCCCTTGTGCTAGCAACCAAAAAGTGGAAAATCGCGAACTTCCGACGCCATCCGTCGCCGATCGACGGCAGTACCCGGAGAATCTTGCATGGATACAGCCCGGACCGTCTTTTTCGTTTCCGACCGGACCGGCATCACGGCCGAGACCCTGGGCCACAGCCTCCTGACCCAGTTCGATGGGGTGAAATTCAGGCAAGTGACTGTGCCATTTATCAGCACGGTTGACAAGGCGCGGGAGGTGGCCGAGAACATCAATCGCACGGCCCGGGAAGAGGGCGAACTGCCCATTGTCTTCAGCACCATGATCACCGATGACCAGCGCGAAATCGTGCAGGGGGCGGATTGCATATTCCTGGATTTCTTCGCGGCGTTCATCGGGCCGCTGGAGCAGGAGCTCGGCGTGAAATCCAGCCATACCGCGGGCCGGGCGCACGGCATGGCCAATCCGACCCTGTATCGCCTGCGTATCGATGCGGTGAATTTCGCCCTCGCCAACGATGACGGAGTCACCACACGCAATTACGACAAGGCCGATCTCATCCTCGTGGGCGTGTCGCGTTCCGGCAAGACGCCGACCTGCCTGTATCTTGCACTGCAATATGGCGTTTTCGCCGCCAACTATCCGCTGACCGAGGAAGAACTTGAACGTCCCCGGCTCCCCGACGCCCTGACGCCCTGGCGGCACAAGCTCTATGGCCTGACCATCGATCCTGAACGGCTCCAGCAGATTCGCACGGAGCGCCGTCCGGACAGCCGATATTCCTCGCCCCGGCAGGTGCGTTTCGAAATCGACGAGGCCGAGAACATCTTCCGCCGCAGCGGCATACCCTTCCTCAATACCACCCATTCCTCGATCGAGGAGATCGCCACGACGATCATGCATGAGACCGGGGTCAAGCGGCGGTTTTACTAGGTCCGTCGGACCGGGGTTTCGCGGCATCGCGTTGTCGGCTCTCGCTGCCAACCCACCGGGATCGGCGTCTTTTCACCTCTCGCGTTGGTGTTCGTCGCCTACATGGCGCTGCCGTGCTGGGCTCCTTTCCCCTGGCGAGAGGGAGAAAATCCGCGCGATCGCAATGCCGCGAAGCGCCGCTCCGGGGAGCGATAGCCTGATTGTTTCGGCCGTTGCCCGCGCTCAGGTCTGTTGCGTGGGACGGGTGAGGCCGGTGATGTCGGTGAGTCGGGCCAGGTCGCGTGCGGTCTGGGCCAACGGGGCAAGGACCCGGCGGGCATCGCCGTCGAGGTGGCCGGCGGGGGGCTGGTATTGTTCGAGGTACACGCGCAGGGTCGCGCCGCGAGTGCCGGTCCCGGACAGGCGGTAGACGATGCGCGCGTCCTCGAAGGCGACGCGGATGCCCTGGTTGCGGCTTTCGCTGCCATCCACCGGATCGATGTAATCGAAGCAGTCGGCGTCGGTGATCATGCCCGAGCCAATGCGCGTACGGGACAGGCTGGCCAGCCGCTCGCCGAGGGCGCCCATGACTTCCTCTGCCTGCTGACGGTCCTCGATGAAGTAGTCTTCTCGCAGAAAATAGTCGCGGCCGTAGTGTTTCCAGTGATCCGTCAACAGCCCGTTGACCCCGCGGTCCGGGTGGAGGGCCACCAGGTTGAGCCAGAACAGCACCGCCCAGAGACCGTCCTTCTCCCGCACGTGACTGCTGCCCGTACCGAAGCTCTCTTCCCCGCACAGGTCGATGCGCCCCGCTTCCAGCAGATTGCAGAAGAAGCGCCAACCGGTGGGTGTTTCGAAACAGGGAATGCCGAGCGCGGCGGCCACCCGATCCACGGCACGGCTGGTGGGCATGGAGCGGGCCACGCCGGCCAAGCCGTCGCGAAAGGCCGGGATGGAGCGCGCGTGGGCGCAAAGGAGCGCCAGGGAGTCGCCCGGAGAGACGAACCGGCCCGGAGCGAGAATCATGTTGCGGTCACCGTCACCGTCGGAAGCGGCGCCGAAATCCGGGCTGTCCGGGCCGCTGAAACGCGCCACCAGATCCGCCGCATCGTGCGGATTGGGATCCGGATGGAGGCCCGCAAAGTCGGCCTTTGGTTCGCCATTGAGCACGCACGCCGGATCCAGACCAAGCCGGGCGCAGAGAATGTCATGGGCATAAGGCCCCGTAATCGCGTGCCGGGCGTCGTAGAGCATGTGGAAATCCGGTGAGCGTAGCAGGCCCGCGATGCGCTCGAAGTCGAACAAGCGCTCCATCAGTCCGGCGTAATCCACAACCGGGTCGACGATCTCCACGGTCATGGAGCCCATGGCGTGGTGGCCGGTGTGCGCCAGCGATGGGGCATCCGCATCGGCCAGCCGGTAGCGGTTCTGAGCGAGACAGCGCCGATAGATGGCCTCGGTGAGCTGTTCGGAAGCCTGGCCGCCACTGGCCACGTTGAACTTGATTCCGAAATCGCCCTCCGGACCGCCGGGGTTGTGGCTGGCAGAGAGAATGAATCCTCCGGCCGCGCCGAGCTGGCGGATCAGGTGGGAAGCCGCTGGCGTGGATAGCAGCCCGTCGCGGCCGACCACCGCCCGCTGTACGCCGTTGGCGGCCGCCATGCGCAGAATGGTGGCAATGGCATGGTCATTGTAGTAGCGCCCGTCGCCGCCTATGACCAGGATGCCACCGGCGAGATCGGGGAGTTCGTCGAAGATCGACTGGACGAAGTTTGCCAGATAATTCGGCTCCCGGAATCGTTCGACGGTCTTGCGCAGGCCGGCTGTTCCGGGGCGCTGGTCCTCGAACGGTTGCGAAGCAATGGTTTCGACCTTCACACGCTCTCCTTGGATATTGTGCTCACTCGAACTTCCCGTTCCACTGATCCGCCAGAAAGTCGGGCCACGCGTCGCAGCATCGCGCCAGGTGTGATCCAGCCAACAGGAAAACCCTGGCGCTATGTTATATTCAATCCATGCAGATTGGCACCGCAGAACATGGCATCGTACTGGCCCGGCCCCGCAGTTTCGCGGGGCTCATGACGTTGTATGAAAGCAATTATCATCGCCTGCGCCAGATGCTGGGCAACCTGCGCACTCTGCCGGACTATCTGAAGTCCCGGGTACAGGGCGATCTTGAACTGCACATCGAAGTGCTCGAACGCTGCCGGTACACCACGACCGTGCTGATGACCTACTGGTTCGACGAGCAGGGCGAGCCGTTCGCCGATCCCGATCTTGTGGTACGGATCTATCACGATGCCCGCATGGCCGAGGCGCAGCGCTGCCGTCCGGAGCATCGGCACAGCCTTCTGCAACCCTTTCGCCTGCTGGGCCGCTCGGAACTGGAAAACCGGTGGGTGCGCAACATGCTCCTCTACAAATGGCTGGAATTCTGCATCGATCGAGGACATGGGCCGTCTCCAGCTTGATGCGGTGCAGCGCGCATTGCCCGACGATTTTTCCGATGACGGACTAGAATGAGAGGCAGAGTCCTTGATACGAGGAGGGCTGTCTCATGCGTTACTTTTCCGTTTTTCCGGCGGTGCTTCTGGCTTTCGCCGTGAGCGCTCAGGCTCAGCCCGGCCAGGATCCGAATCCTCCCGCCGTCACGCTCTACCGCTTTCATCACGCAGGCTATGGCGAACACCGCCAGTCCATGCAGCGCTATTCGCTTGCCGACATCATGGATGCACGTCACCTCGCGAGTCTTGGCTATCTCAAGGCCGAGTACAACGTAGCGGTGATGTATTACAGTCGGGACAACTATGCGTCCGCCGCGCACTGGTATCGCCGGGCCGCGGATCGCGGGCATGCCGTCGCACAATATAATCTTGGCGTGATGTATTACGAAGGCAAGGGACTTCCACGCGACTATGGCAAGGCCGCGGAATGGTTCAGGAAGAGCGCGCAGGCCGGGGTGGCCCAGGCGCAGTTCGAGTTGGCGCGATTGTATTACACGGGCCAGGGTGTCAGGAAAGATCCTGTGGAGGAGGCCCATTGGTACCGCGCCGCCGCCATGCAGAAGCAGCCGCTCGCACAATACAATCTGGCCGTCCTTCTGCACGATGGAGAAGGTGTGCCAAAGGATGACGTTGCAGCCTACGCCTGGCTGGTAGTGGCCCAGAGCAACGGCCTGGACACGAGCGACGCCCGCGACGTGGTGGCCGGGCATCTCAGTGCCGATCAGCTTGCTGAAGCGCGCCGCCGTGCCGAGCAGTTCATGAACCGGAGCAGCCGCTCCTAGCAGGCCGCGCTGACCTGTCGTCCGGAGGCCGCCGGGACCTCCACAATCCTGTCTTGTCCCCTCCGGCCGTCCGGCCGGAGGAGGACGCTTTCTACGCCCGCCATTTTTGGTTTATTGTGGCCCGAACGACGCCGGCCCCGGGGTCGGTATCGGATACAGGTCCGGCCGGCGGGCGGTTTCCCACAATTGACGGACAGCTCTTCATGCCAACCGCCAGGAAAATCAATCAGGAAGCCGGGGGGACGATCAACCTTCCGGCGGCCTGTTATTCGGACCCGACCTGGTATGCGCTTGACCGTGAACACGTTCTTGCCCCCAACTGGCACTACGTCGGGCCGTCCAGCGAGCTGGCGGAGGCGGGTCGCTGCCTGCCTGTCGAGATCGCCGGCTGGCCGATCCTCTTGATCCGCCAGTCCGACGGCGATGTCCGCGGATTCTTCAACATCTGCAGGCATCGTGGCGGACCGCTGGTTGATCGCCCACAGTGCCTCGACCGGCTTCGCTGCCGGTATCATGGTTGGCTTTACGGGCTGGACGGCCGCTTGCTTGGCCGTCCCCAATGGCCACAGGACAGCGCGACGGCACGCGCGTCACTCGGCCTGGAAGCTGTTGAGGTCAGGGAATGGCTGGGCATGGTCTTCGTGCGCATGCGAGCGGGGGGACCCGCTTTCGATGCATGGATTGAAGGTCTTGCCGAGCGTGTGGCGCCGATTGATCCGGGCGACATGCAGTTTGCAAGGCGTGAGGTTTATCGTGTGGGCGCGAACTGGAAAGTCTATGCGGACAACTTTCTCGAAGCCTATCATCTTCCGCTGGTTCATCCGGAGTATGCCACGACGCTCGATCGCTCCGGCTATCGCTACGAACTGGCAGAGCACTATTCGGTGCAGTGCAGTCCGTTCAGTGACACGCCCGGCTATTACGGTCGTCTGCGCGATGCATCGGCGGGCGACGAAGCGTTCTATGCATTTCTGTTTCCGGTTTGCATGCTCAACATCCTGCCCGGGCGCATGCAGGTCAACGCCATTCGTCCACTTGGCGTGCACGCCTGCGAGGTGATCTTCGACTACTATTATGCGCAGGATGCCGCTGGCGCCGATACGCAACTTGTCGACGAGGACAGCCGGGTCAGCGCGCGCATACAGGAAGAAGACCGCGAGATCTGCGAAGCAGTGCAGCGAGCCATGAACAGCGGTGCTTACCGCCCGGGTCCGCTTTCACCGAAGGAGGAGCCGGCAGTGAGACATTTTCAGCAACGGCTGCGGCATATCTATCGGCAACAGGGAGCGAGTTGCGAATGAAAAAAGGACTGTTGGCGGGGCGCTGGCTGGCCCGAGAGGAAAAGCCCGCGAACGATCGGCCACCGGAGCTGTACGATCAGGGCGAGCGGATCAGGGAACTCACCGAAACCCGTAACGCACTGAAGCAGGAACTGGACCATGTGGCCGGCGAACGGGATCGACTGCGCGAGGAAGTGATCGGGTTGCGCCAGCGGAGCGAGGATGTCGAGCGGATTCTCTCGGGGCTCGAAGGCATGCTCTCGGATCCCGGTCGTGCGATGAGCGCGATTGTGTACTATCAACTGCGCGATTTGTGGCGACACTGTCGAGGCATGCTCGATGCGGCCCGGCGCGAGCTGGCCGCCCGTCACGAACAGCAGGAACGTGACAGGCTGCTGACCGAATACCGTGCGCGGCAGGAGGCCGAGGAGGCGCGGCTGAAACAGCAGATCAATGCCCGGCAGGTGGATATCGACCGGATAGAGGCGCGCCAGCGCGACCTGGAGCAGCAGTTGCGCAACCGGACCAAGCTCTGGCATTTCTTCATTCGCAAGCGCCTGCTCGCGGAACTTGAACAGGTACGGCAGGGTCTTGATCCGTTACTCGGCGATCAGGCTGAGACACAACGCCAGCTTCGCGAAGTGGAAGAGGCCGAGCCGCCAAGGTATCCGGGCCTGAGTCTTGCTGCCCGGCGCAGTATCAACCTCATGCTGATCGCGCTGGCACAGGATCTCTATCTTCACTTCTATGATGACAGTCTGGGGACCATGGCGCGGACCGCGCATCTGAAACCGGTGGGCGAATGCCATTTCGGCAGCCCGGATGAATGTACCGAGATCGTGGAGCAGGTCAAGAAGGCGCTGACCCGGTTGCGGGCCGAAAAGAATCACCGCGAAAAGGTGGCCGAGCGGCTCAAGTACCTGCGCGGCAAGATAAGCTATGCCGGCGAGCGGGATACGGTTCCGAAGATGGATGGCATCGAATACATCCCGAGAGTGCTCAAGGATCAGTCCGAAGTGGTCGACAGCAGCATGCAGCCGTTACCGGCCAACCTGATGGAACTCGGCTACTGGGATCTCGATGAATTGGTGTTGCGCTGAAGCGATTGCGGATCGCGTAGCCCGTCATTGAATCGAGGCAGCCGGCAAGCCGGCCGGCTGCTCCTTTCCTGTGTGTCATTTACCGCTGGCGCTCTCACGCGCCGGCTCGGCATGGCCGCCGCGCGCCCGGCGCCAGAGCTCCGTAGCCCAGAGTCCCAGGTCGTCCACCAGGCAGTAGATGGTGGGCAGCATCACCAGACTCACCAGTGTCGAGAAGGCGAGACCGCCGATGATGGCGCGGGCCATCGGGAAGTAGGGCGGACCGTCGCCCCCCACCTGGGTGTTGCCGATCGCGAGCGGGATCAGGCCGAGGATGGTGGTGCACACGGTCATCAGGATGGGCTGGAGTCGGTCCTCACAGGCCTGCAGGATGGCATGCCGTCGATCATGGCCTTCGCGGCGCAGGTTGTTGATGTGGTCCACCATCACGATGCCGTTGTTCACAACGACGCCCATCAGGATGAGGATTCCGATCATGGCCATGAACGAGAACGTGGTGTTGGTGACCAGGAAGAACCAGAACACACCGATGATGGAAAAGATGATCGAGGAGATGATTGCCAGTGGGTGCAGTACCGCTTCGAACAGCGCGGCCATCACGATGTAGATCAGCAACACGGCAAGCAGCATGTTGGTGAGCATGACGCTTGCCGTTTCGTCCTCCTGCTGAAATCCCTGGCCGAAATCCCAGGAATAGCCGGGCGGCATGCGCAACTCGTCCATGACCTGGCGGATTTTGGGTTTGACCGAATCCATGGTCGCGCCGTCTTTGAGCCCGGCAGTAATGCCGATGGCCGTTACGCGGTTTTCGCGCTGAATGGCGGTGGGGCCACTGCGGACTTCAAGTTTCGCGACGGCAGACAGCGGAATCCGGTCACCGGAGCTCGTATAGAGCGGTAACTGTTCGAGCTTGCTCAGGCTGTCCCTGTCGCCCTTGCGAAATTCCAGATGGATGGGGATTTCCCCGTCCCGACCACGGAAATGGCGGAGATTCTGGCCGCGCATGGCGACCGCGATGGCCTGGGCGATCTGGCGAGTATCCAGGCCGTAGAGAATGGCCCGGTCGCGATCGACGGTGACCTGTACCTCTTCCTGGCCGGCAGTTGCCTCCGAATGCACATCCACGAGTCCGTCGATCGTACCGAGTGCACGGGCCACGTCGTGCGACATCCTGGCGAGTACCTCGCTGGACTTGCCCTTGATCTGGACGCGCACGCCCTCGTTACTGCCGGTGCGCTTCTCGTCGAAGCTTGGTTTGGCAATGGCCAGTTTGGGCAGGCCCTTGCGAATCTCTTCCATGATCTGGGCATCGGATTTTTTCGCGTCCGGCCCATCGTCCAGCAGGATGGTGCTCTCCGCCCGGGCGGGTTCGAAATAGCTGTAGACGGATGTGATTTCGAATTTTTTCTTGTTGGCGTAGAGGTAGTTCTCGATCTTAGACACCGCGGACTCGACCTTGTCGAGTGTGTAGGTGCTGTTCACGTTATAGCTGAGGAACAGTCGGCGGTTGTTGTTGTCGTTGGGAAACATGTCCTTTTTCACGGCGGCGCCCGGCACGACCACGCTACCCAGGACGACCAGGATGCCGATGATGGCGAGCCAGCGCCGCTGCAGCGTCCATTCGAGCAGACGACGGTAGCGCACCTTGAAGCGGTCGATCACCGTGCCGCCTTTCTCCGGTGGGCGCGCGTGAATGCGCGAGGCGATCATGGGAATCATGGTCACCGAGATGAGCAATGACGCGAGCAGGGCGACGACGATGGAAATCGCCACGTGTTTGAGGAAAACGGTGATGTTGTTCTGAACACCGAAAATGTTGGGCACGAACACGATGACTGTGGTCAGTGTGCCGGCAGTGACCGCCAGCAACACTTCCCGGGTGCCGCGAATGGTGGCTTCACGAGGTCGTGAGGGGTCCATCTTCTTGTGGCGGAAAATATTCTCTGTAATCACCACCGCGTTATCGACCAGCATGCCCACTGCCAGCATCAGGCCCATCATCGACAGGATGTTCAAGGTGATGCCCGAGAAATACATCACTGCCAGCGAAATGAAGATGGAGAACGGGACCGCCAGCGTGACCATCAATGTGGTGGTGACCTGGCGCAGGAAGAAGTAAAGCACGATCAGCGAGAGACCGGCGCCGATCAGGCCCGAGCTCAACAGATCGGAAAGCGAGTCCTTGACACCCTGTGCCTGGTTGTCCAGGAAGAATATGCGGATGCCTTCCATCTGCGGGAGCTTGGCGATCTTGTCGATCTCCGCCTGCACCCGCTCGCCCACCTCGACCATGTTGGCGCCGGTTTCCTTGAACACGGTCAGACCAATGGCGTAGTGGCGATCGAGATGGCGTCCGTAGTTGCGCTCCGGGCTTTCGTAGTCGACATCGGCAACATCCTTGAGTCGCACGCCGTGGTCGATGATCACATTTCGAATCTGATCGACGCTCTGGTATTCACCGACCGGATGCACCATCAGGCGTTGTCCGTTCGGGTCGGTAATGTGGCCGGCGGTGACCGAGAAGTTGTTCTGACGGAGCTTGTTGGAAATGTCGTTGATTGCGATGTGGTGGGCGGTCAGCCGCCGGGCATCGAGCTTGATGCGAATCTGGCGCTGTTCGACACCCTCCAGGCGGACTTGTGCCACCCCGTCGATCCGTTCGAGCCTGCGCCGGACATTGCGGTCGAGCATCTCGTAGGCATCTGAAAGGTCCCGGTGACTGGACAGGCGGATCTGCATGATGGGTGTGTCGGACGTCGAGCCCTTGAAGACAAAGATGCGGTCGACGTCGTCGGGCAACTGGCCGCGGATGGCGTCGAGCCGATCCAGTACCTGTATCCCCTTGACCCCGGCGTCCTCGCCCCAGCCGAAGAACAGATTGATCTGCGCGCCGTCCTGATTGGAGGTGGAGCGCATGCGCTTGATGCCGGTGAGCGTAGACAGTCCTTCCTCGATCGGCCGGGTGATTTCGCGTTCCACCTCCTCCGGAGTGGATCCCTGATAGGGCACCTGGATGAAGGCGCCCGGAAATTCGATATCCGGCAGGTATTCCAGCGGCAGCAGGCGTGCGGCAATGAGCCCCACCGCGGCGAAGCTCAGAAAAATCATGACCACGGTGACCGGGCGGCGCAGGGAGAGTTCCGTGATGGTCATGGTTCAGCTCCGCTCCTCGGCAGCCACACCGCCGGGTTCGGCAAGTGGAATGTGCCTGCTGACCAGGGTGTACACCACCGGAATCACCACCAGCGTGAGCATGGTGGAGACCAGCAGGCCGCCGATGACGGTGATCGCCATGGGCGCACGGATCTCGGCGCCTTCACCGATACCGAGCGCCATGGGCAGCAGACCGAGAACGGTGGTCAGCGTCGTCATCACGATGGGGCGCAGGCGGGCGCGCCCGGCCTCCATGATCGATTCGCGCAACTCAGTGCCACGTTCGCGCAACTGATTGACGAGGTCGATGAGTACGATGGCGTTGTTGACCACGATGCCTGCGAGCATGATCAGGCCGATGAATACGACGACGCTGATGGACGAATTGGTGACCAGGAGTGCCGCCACCGCGCCGACCAGCGCCAGCGGGATAGTGAACAGAATGACGAAGGGATGTACCAGCGATTCGAATTGCGAGGCCATCACCAGATAGACGAGGAAGATGGCCAGGCCCAGAGCGAACTTCATGGACTGGAATGAAGTCTGCATGTCCTCGTTCTGTCCGGTGATTCGAGCCGTGACGCCCGGTGGCATGGGCGTGGCCTTGAGGATGGTTCGCATCGCCTCGGCCGCGGCGCCCAGGTCGCCGTAGGCGAGATCCGCCGAGATCACTGCCACGCGTGACTGGGCAATGCGGTGGACTTCGCTTGGGCCGGTGGCCAATGAAACATTCGCCACCGCCGAGAGCGGTACCGGGCGATCGCTTTCCGGATTCACGATCAGATTCCGGATGTCTTCAACGCTGGCCCGCTGGTCTTCCTTGTTCCGCACCAGTATGTCGATCTTGCGGTCCTGCAGGCTGTAGCGGGTGGCGACATCGCCGCGCACCTTGCGAACCACACGGTTGGCGATGTCGCTGACCTCCAGCCCGAGCTGGGCAGCCTTGTCATGGTCGAAACGGATACGGATTTCCGGGTTGCCTCCTTCCATGGTGTTCTTGATGTCGGTAAACCGCCTGGACGACTGCATCCGGGACACGATCGTGTTGCTGACGCTCTGCAGTTGATCCAGATCGTAGCCGGAGACTTCGACTTCCAGCGGCGTCTTGAAGCTGAACAATTCCGGCCGTCCGAATTTGTATTCCACTCCCGGCATCTTCTGCAGCGTTGCGCGCAGCCGCTCGATGGCGGCGGTCTCGGCGGCGCGCCCGCTGCCCTGGTTCATGACCACGTTGAGCCGACCCGTGTTTTCGCCGGCGTCGACGGGGTTTGCGTCCAGCCGGTTGCCCGTGCCGGCCACCGAATAGGTGGAGGCGACGCCCGGGATGTTCGCGGCCGAGGCCTGGACATCACGCAAGGTGTTGGCGGTGGCCCGGACGGAACTGCCCGGTGGCAGTTTGACGTCCGCATAGAACTCGCCCTGCGAAAGCTGCGGAATCAATTCCACACCCAGCATGGGCAGCGCAGCCAGCGACATCAGAAAGGCACCCAGTGCCAGGCCAAGGACGCTCCCCTTATGCTCCAGCGACCAGCCCAGTACGCGGGAGTAGAGACCCTCCAGGCGGGCAAAACCCGCCTGGAAGGCGCGCACCGGTATGCCCAGTACGGCGCGCATGACCCGGCTCAGCAGTTGGCCGCCCCGCGCGATCACGAAAAGCAGTCCGAACAGGCACCAGGAAATCGCGGTTCCTACCAGCCAGACGGGCAGGTAGGGCAGCCAAAGCCAGCGTGAAACGTGATTGAAACCCGGCAACCGGCGACGCTGGGCCGGCTCGAAACCCGTTTCACCCTTGCCGGCGCCCAGCGCGGAGAGCATGGGGATCAGGGTTATCGCCACCAGCAACGAGAAGAGCAGGGCAAAGGTCACGGTGAGGGCCTGATCTCCGAACAACTGGCCGGCGATGCCCTGTACGAAGACCATGGGGAAGAATACTGCCACCGTGGTGAGCGTGGAGGCGACGATCGCCGTGCCCACTTCACTGGTGCCGTCGCGCGCCGCTTCCAGCACGGATTTTCCCATACCCCGGTGCCGGGCGATGTTTTCCAGTACCACGATGGAGTTGTCCACCAGCATGCCGACGGCGAGCGCGATTCCGCCGAGCGACATGATGTTGAGTGTGATGTCGTCCAGATACATCACGTTGAAGGTGGCGATGACCGAGACCGGAATGGAGATCGATATGATCGCCGTGGCCCAGAAGTTGCGCAGGAAGAAATAGATAACCAATGCGGCCAGCAGGCCACCGAAGATCGCTGAGTTGACCACATCGTCGATGGATTGCGCGATGAATGTGGACTGGTCGTATTCCTTGACCAGCTTGACCGTACCCGGAACAGACTTGCGAATCTGGTCCATGCGCGCCTTGATGCGCCGCGCGACCGTCACCGTATTGGCGTCGCCCTCTTTGTAGAGCGCCAGTTCCACTGCTTCCTGGCCGTTGACGCGGATGATGGCCTGGCGTTCCTTGTAGCCCTGTTTGACCTGGGCCACGTCGCGCAGGTGGACCGGATGACCGTCACGAATGGCGACGATGGTGTTTTCCATGTCATCGAGTGACTTGAACTCATTGATGGTCCGGACCAGCAGGCGCTGGTGGCCTTCCTCCAGTCGGCCGCCGGAGAGATTCACGTTCTCGGCCTTGAGGCGATTGACCACGGTCGCGATGGGGATGTTGAGCTGGTCCAGGCGGTTCTGATCGACCAGCACCTGGACCTCATCCTCCAGGCCCCCGCTGACCTTGACCGCGGCGACGCCCTCGGTGGATTCCAGATCCTTGGTGAGTTCCTCGTCACCGTAGCGACGCAGGAACTTGAGCTGGTCTTCGGCCGACGGAATCGGTGACTTGGCATCCCTGGCCGGCTGATAGAGCACGCCGTAGCGCATGATTGGCTCGGAGCTGGGATCGAAGCGCAACAGCAGCGGCCGCTTGGCGTCCAGCGGCAGGGTCAGAGTGTCAAGCTTCTCGCGGACATCCACGGCCGCGTAGTCCATGTCCGTGCCCCAACGGAACTCCAGGGTGACATCCGACTGACCGGATCGCGAGACCGAACGGATCTGGCGCACATTCTTGATCACGCCCACCGCGTCTTCCACCGGCTTGGTCACGAGGTTCTCGACCTCCTGCGGCGCGGCGGATGGCAGTTCGGTGCGAATGGTGATGGTCGGGTAGGCCAGGTTGGGCAGCAGGTTGACCTTCAACCGCGATACCGACACGAAGCCGAATACCAGTACGGCGAGCGTCACCATGGCGATCGTCACGCGGCGTTCGGTGGCGAGCTTGACCAGGTTCATGGGCTTGACGGGTTTCACGGCAGCAAACCTCGTTGGACGGTTGTCGTTGTCAGTCGATCGAACGGTAATTGATGCCGGCCAGGGGCGGGAACCCGGGAATCTGGGCGGCCAGGGCGTCATGCAGGTCGGCCATCCGGGAGACGCGGCGGCAGAAGGCGCCCGCATCCTCTTCGATCGCGTCGGTCTTCTGCTTTACCCGCTGGTCGATCTCGTCGGCATCCCCGCTGAGCAGGGCTTCGAAGGCCGTGGCCGCCGCATCGAGGCCGGCCGCCGCGGCATGGATGCCAAGCTCCCGTGCCTGTTCGCGGATCGCCTCGTGCGCGGCGACGTAGCGGGCCAGCAGTTTGCGCTGGGCGGCGGTCACTGGCACCGCCTTGCCGTTCAGCCACAGGCTGTCGTTGCGTTCGATGCGCATGACTTCCTTGCCGTCGCGGCTCATTTCCAGCCCGCCGTCGTCGAGGCGCGTGGTGAGTTCCGTTTGACCGGTGTGGTCGAGGCGGTCGTGGAGTTCGTCGCACTGTGCGGGTGTCGCCAGTGCCGGGGCCGTCGCCAGGCAGAACACTGCCGCAATCATGAGCTTGCTGGTCTTCATGAGAGAATTCCCCTTGTTGTGTTCGATGGTCGGCATCAACCGTCGCTGCGAGCGACCTGAGCCTGCTTGTCCGTGCTTTGCACGATCGCCACGCGGGCGCCGTCCTTGAGGGTGCTCTGGCCCACAGTGACGACCTGGTCGCCTTCCTTCACACCGCTGGTGACCTCGATGCGTCCGTCGGTCGTGTAGCCCGTGCTCACCACCTGGCGGCGGGCCACGCCGTCCTTGATGACATAGACCGAGGATTCGGCATCTTCGGTCACCACGGCATTGCGTGGCACGAGCAGGGCGTTGTGGCGCACGTCGTAGATGATCTGCACGCGGCCGAACATGCCGGGCTTGAGATGCATGCCGGCATCCTTGACCGCCACGGTGACCTCGAAGGTACCGGTCTGCGGATCCACCACCGGGCTCATGCGCAGCACGTGGCCCTGAAAGGAGGTGTCGGGCAGGGCGTCGACATGCACGCGCGCCGGCTGGCCGTCCGCGAGACGGGTAATCTGCTGTTCGGGAACGTGGAGCTTGGCCAGCAGCGGATCGAAGTCGGTGATGTGGAAGGTGGCCTGGTTCGCCGTTACCGTATTGCCCACTTTGATATCGCGTTTGCTGATCACGCCGTCAATGGGGGCGCGAATCCGCGTATATTCCAACTGCAGTTTCGCGAGGTCGCGTTCGGCCTTGAGGGAAGCCAGCTCGTAACGAAGCTTTTCGAAGGCGTCCGCGCTGACCAGATGTTTCTGGTGCAGTTCCTGGTTGCGGCGGAATTCCTGTTCTGTCTTGCCCAGGTTGGCCTCGGCCTTCTGGTACTGGAGACGGAGCTGGTCGTCGTCCAGCACGGCCAGAACCTGGCCCGCCTTCACGTGATCGCCTTCCTCGACCAGGATCTTTTCCACCGTACCGTCCACACGCGCCACGACGGCGGCTTCATTTTCCGCCTCCAGCGTGGTGGTGCCCGAGTAGTAGGCCTGCACGTCGCCACGGCTGACCACCGCGGTTTCCACGGGCAGGGGCGGGGCCTTGTCCTGGTCGGCCTTGGCATCCTGGTTGCCCCCGTGGCCACAGCCGGCCAGGGCCCCCAGGGCGAAAAGCGTACCAGCGGTCATCAGTCTTCTGATGGAGGTGTTCATGCTCGTCCTCTTCGCGGTTTATCCACCTGCCGTTGCCACAATGGCATTGGCGATCTATTCGAATAGTGTTGTAGTTGAGTATAACACTAAAAAGACCGATGACAAGGGCGGATGGAACAAATTTTCCCTGACAAGCCTTAGACGCCTGAAACGCCGCCTTGGTTGCCCGTCTCAGCCGCTTTCGGGCACAAAAAAACCCGGCCGCTCTCCGGCGGCCGGGTCGGCGATGAGGCCGGCTAGTGGGCGGTTTCGGCGAGCGAGGCCTTGTCCGAGTCCTTGCCGCTGAGGAGCACGTAGTCGGAGAGGATGGTGGCACCTTCGGTGAGTAGCACGTCGGTGTCCTTGTCATCCGATTTGAGATCATCGAGCGACTTCAGCGGCGCTTCGCCTCGCGCCTTGCGGCGGGCATTCTCCCGGGCCAGGCGGTCGCCGTTTTCCTTGTCCTGCTCGGCCTTGCGCTCGGCAAGCACCAGCGAGACGGACTTGCGGGCCTGCTCGGCGTGTAGATCGTTGACCTCCTGGACAAAGTCCTGGTAGGCGTCTTCCCCGGACACCCGAGCCTGGTGGCGGGCGATCAGCTTGGGAATCACGGCGGTCAGTGCCTGGGCCGGCTGGTATTTTGCCGGTGCGATGGTATCCCACGGCAGGGCGCTCTTGTCGGTGTCCTCGCCGATCTGGCCGGGATCGATGACCTCCGGCAGGCTGACATCCGGTGTGACGCCCCGGACCTGGGTGCTGGCGCCGCTGACCCGGTAGAACTTGCCGATCGTCATCTTGAGTTCGCCGGCATCCTTGTTGTCGGGCAGGGCCCGGCTCAGCGGCAGCAGTGTCTGGACCGTGCCCTTGCCGTAGGTCGTACTGCCGATGATCAGCCCCCGGTGGTAGTCCTGGATTGCGCCGGCAAAGATTTCCGACGCGGAGGCACTGTTGCGATTGACCATGACGGCCATCGGGCCGTCCCAGGCAACGCCGGCGTCGTCGTCACGCAACACCTGGACATCGCCCTCGCTGTCGCGCAGCTGCACCACCGGGCCCTGGTTGATGAACAGGCCGGTAAGTTCCTGGGCTTCCTGGAGCGATCCGCCGCCGTTGTCGCGCAAATCCAGGAGCAGCGCGTCCATGTGTTCCTTCTTCAGCTCGTCGATGAGCTTGTGCACGTCCCGGGTCGTGCTGCGGTAATCCGGCTCGCCGGCCTGCTTGGCGCGGTAGTCCAGATAGAACGCGGGTACGTTGATCACGCCGATCCGGTATTTCTTGCCGCTGTCGGTGACGGTCAGCAGTTTTTTCTGTGCCGCCTGTTCGGCAAGTTCGATCTTGTTGCGTGTCAATTGGAGGGTCTTTTCCGGCGACCCGGGCACGGCGCCAGCGGGCAGGATGCGCAGCCGCACCTGCGAGCCCTTCTTGCCGCGGATCATCTGGACCACGTCGTCCAGCCGCCAGCCGATGACGTCCACCATCTTGCCGTGCTCACCCTGGCCGACAGCCGTGATGCGGTCCTTGGGGTGGAGTTTGCCGCTCTTGTCGGCCGGGCCGCCGGCAATCACACGCATGACGGTGACGTATTCATCCTGCATCTGCAGGGCGGCCCCTATGCCTTCCAGTGACAGGCTCATGCGAATCTGGAATTCCTCGGAATCCCTTGGCGAGAAATAGGTTGTATGCGGATCCAGAGTCTGGGTGAATGCGTTCATGTAGGTGTCGAACACATCTTCCACCTTGATCTGGTGAGCGCGGCGCTGGAAGTTCTCATAGCGCTCGCGCAGCACCTTGGCGGCGTCGTCCCAGTTCTTGCCAGTGAGCATCAGGCCGATTGCGTCGTTCTTGATGCGCTTGCGCCAGATATCGTCGAGCTCGTCAGTGCTCGTGGCCCAGGGCTGATTCTCGCGGTCGAAGATGAACAGTTCCT
>JASFQN010000026.1:0-20282 GCA_050115425.1 Gammaproteobacteria bacterium
GAGGATGGATTGCTGTGCTTTGCGGTTTCCCGGATTCCGCTGCGCTGCATCCGGGCTGCATCGGCCGCCGGCGGCAGTCCCAATTCGCTCCCGGCGAATTGGTCGAACCCGGGTGCCTTCGTCCACGCACCCCGCACCGAAAAATGAAACCCCGGGACCCTGCGGACCCCGGGGTTTTATTTTGGCGGAGAGGGTGGGATTGACGAGGCCATCGGGCCGCCAGGGATGGCGGTCATGCAGATTCTGCAGGAGCATTGATCTGCCATGGCCCTCGCCCTGCGGGCTGCCTTCGGCAGTCCAAAACGGCTCTCCTGCCGTTTTGTCGAACCCCGGTGGCTTCGTCCACACACCCCGCACCGAAAAATAAAACCCCGGGGCCCTGCGGACCCCGGGGTTTTATTTTGGCGGAGAGGGTGGGATTGACGAGGGCCATCCATGGCCCTCGCCCTGCGGGCTGCCGGCGGCAGTCCCAATTCGCTCCCAGCGAATTGGTCGAACCCGGGTGCCTTCGTCCACGCACCCCGCACCGAAAAATAAAACCCCGGGGCCCTACGGACCCCGGGGTTTTATTTTGGCGGAGAGGGTGGGATTCGAACCCACGTGGGGCGCAATGCCCCCAACCGATTTCGAGTCGGTGCCGTTATGACCGCTTCGGTACCTCTCCAGGAACCTGTCTATTTTCATGCCGGTGGCGCTGCGCGCCACTCCCCAACCGATTTACTCCGGGCTTCCTGCCCTCCGCCCTTCGGGCCAGCGCCTCCGGCGCTGTTCCGGATCGCTCCCGGCGATCCGGTCGAGTCGGTGCCGTTATGACCGCTTCGGTACCTCTCCAGGAACCTGTCTATTTTCATGCCGGTGGCGCTGCGCGCCACTCCCCAACCGATTTACTCCGGGCTTCCTGCCCTCCGCCCTTCGGGCCAGCGCCTCCGGCGCTGTTCCGGATCGCTCCCGGCGATCCGGTCGAGTCGGTGCCGTTATGACCGCTTCGGTACCTCTCCAGGGAACTTTGGCTTGTGCAGTGCGGCCAAAATCTACAGCTACCGCGGCACAAACGGCCATTTTAAACGGTTTGGCGGACACGGTCACCCCGTAAAGCGATGATTTTGTCTCGCGAGGGCGGCAAAGGCATCGAATTTTGAACATAATATGCATGTGCCGCCCAGATAAACGTTCGGGCACTGCACACGTGAATGCATGGAGTCCCCGGGGCCTGTTCGTGCCAGGGTGAGCGCCGGCGCGGGGGATCGTTGTCTCCCCCCGAGGCGAAAGGAGAGACGTGTAGTTGCAGCTACAGGAACGAGCGGGCGGAGAAACAGTCCCGGCCGATCGGGTTGCGGCGGATATGGCGCCACCCGGTGTTGCTCATCGTTCATCGGCGCTGCCCGACTACGCTTCTCGAGCCCTGATTGGCGCGATGTCCGCCGCAACGATGGCGGTCACCCGGGTGTAGAAAGGCCCTCTCGGGGGCGGGAGTTGTTTTGCGAGCAGCGATCGTCATTACCCTTGCCCTGCTGTTGGGCACGTGTTCGGAGCGGCCGCCGCTGCTCGAACAGGTGCACATTCTCGGGCAACTGACGGTTGTCAGCCGCAACAGCCCGACCACCTATTACCTGGGTCCATTTGGCGACACCGGCCTGGAATACGATCTGGCCAGGCGATTTGCCGACTACCTGGGCGTGAAGCTCAAGATCTACGCGCCGGACGACTTCTCCCAGGTACTCTCGGATGTGCGCCATGGCGAGGCCGACCTGGCGGCCGCGGGACTCAGCATCACGCCGGACCGGAAACAGGACCTGCGTTTCGGCCCGACCTATCAGGATGTCACTCAGGAGGTGGTCTACCGTTACGGCGAGGACCGGCCGCACGGACCGGAGGATCTCGTCGGACACAGCCTTGCCGTGGTGGCCGGCAGCAGCCACGACGAACAACTCCAGAAGCTCAGGAAGGATCACCCGGACCTGAATTGGGATGCCGAATCCAACGTGGAGAGCGATGAACTGCTGGCACGGGTGGCGCGCGGCGAACTTGACTACACGGTGGCCGACTCCACCGAGGTAGCGCTGAACCGCCGTTACTACCCGGAATTGCGCGTGGCGTTCAATCTTCGTGACCCGGAACCCATCGCCTGGGCGTTTCGCCGGGACGGCGACAAGAGCCTCTACCGGGCAGCACAGGCCTTTTTTCACAAGATCGAGAACGATGGCACGCTGGACCAGTTGATCGAGCGCTACTACGGGCATACGGACCGTTTTGACTATGTGGGTACGCGGATTTTCATGCAGCACGTGGCCAGCCGCTTGCCCGCCTACCGCAGCGCCTTCGAGACGGCGGGCGACGAGTCGGGCATCGACTGGCGCTTGCTGGCCGCGATCGGCTACCAGGAATCGCACTGGAATCCGCGCGCCATTTCGCCCACCGGCGTGCGCGGCATCATGATGCTCACCCAGGTGACCGCCAGCCAGGTGGGCATCGACAACCGCATCGATCCACAGCAAAGCATTGTCGGAGGCGCCCAGTACTTCGCCTCGGTGAAGGCCATGATTCCCGACCGGATTCCGGAGCCGGACCGCACCTGGATGGCGCTGGCTGCCTACAACATCGGCTTCTTTCACCTGGAGGACGCACGCATCCTCACGGAAATGCGCGGCGGCGATCCGGACCGCTGGATCGACGTGCGCGACAACCTGCCGCTGCTGGCCCAGCGCAAGTGGTACAAGAAAACGAAATACGGCTACGCGCGGGGCGAGGAGCCCGTCATTTACGTGGAAAACATCCGCAGCTATTACGACATCCTGCTCTGGGCAACCGGGTCCAAACAGTCGCCGAATACGGTGCCCGACGAATCCACGGAAGGTGTGACCACGGCGCAGAACAGCGCCGCAGTGAATCAGACGCCCTAGCGGCGGGCCCTGAAGAACGCCTGCAACAGTTCCGCGCTCTCCTCCGCCAGCACGCCGGAAGTGACTTCCAGCCGGTGATTGAAACTGGCATGGCGGACGATATCCAGCACCGACCCGGCCGCACCGGTGCGCGGATCGGCCGCGCCATACACCAGCCGCCCGACACGGGCATGCACCATGGCGCCGGCGCACATCGAGCAGGGCTCGAGGGTGACGTAGAGCGTCGTGTCCACCAGCCGGTAGTTGCCGATGCGGCTCGCGGCGTCGCGCAAGGCGCGGATCTCGGCGTGGGCGGTCGGGTCATGCAGGCCGATTGGCTGGTTGAACCCCTCGCCGACGATCTCGCCCGCTTTCACCACCACGGCGCCCACCGGCACCTCGCCGGCCGCTTCCGCCTGCCGGGCGAGTTCCAGGGCGCGTTGCATGAAGGTTTCGTGATCGGCAGCCATCGTTCGCGTTCGCGTACAGGAAGCGCAATTAAACCACATCCCGCCGGCCGACACCGGCCAGCACGTGCCGAGCAATGCCGTCCAGCGTTGAGAGCGCGTTGGTCTCCGCCGCGGCTGCCGCCTTGCTGCCGCGAAGCAGGGAATCCATGCGCACCACGGTGAGATTCCTGAGGCCGATGGTGGCGAGCACGTGGCGCACATACGGGGTCAGAAAATCTGGCTGGCCGCCGGTTGCACCACCGACCCGGCCGCCACAGGCGACAACCAGCACCACGGGACGGTCCGCCAGCAAACCGACCTTGCCACCGGGCGAGGTGCGAAAGGTGCGGCCCGGACGCACGACCAGATCGACCCAGGCCTTGAACGCGGCGGGCACGGTGAAATTGTGCATGGGCATGTCGATCACCACGATGTCCGCTGCCTCGAGTTCCTCCACAAGCGCTTCGGAAGCCGCCAGGTCGCGCCTATGTCCGGCCCCGCGCTGCGTCGCCGGCATCGGGATGGCCTCACGCATACAGGCGAGCGCCTGGGCCTTGCGGTCGCCTGGCATAACGGATTCCCGGGCCGACGTATCAAGCAAACCATGGACACAGTGCCGACGTGGAGCGGGCTCGGCAAGCGCAAGAATCCGGAAGAAATCCCCCCGGGCAGGACCGAAAATCCCTGTCACCTTGATCCACGGAGTGCTTGAGATGATGAAGCTTTACGACTACCTGCCCTCCCAGAATGCCTGGAAAGTTCGCCTGATGCTGAACCATCTGGGCATCAAATACGAGACCGTCGAGGTCATGATCTTTGACGGAGACGGTCGTAAACCCGAGTTCGTCGCGAAGAATCCGGTCGGCGCGGTGCCGGTGTTGGAGCTGGAAGACGGCCGCAGTCTGCCGGAGTCCAACGCCATTCTCATGTATCTTGCGGAAGGCACGGACTATCTGCCGGACGATCCCTGGCTGCGTGCGCAAGTGGCGCGTTGGCTGTTCTTCGAGGAGGATTACGTGCAGAACGGCCTCGCCTCACTGCGCCACTGGAAGTTGACCGGCAAGGACAAGCGCTACACGCCAGAGGCCGTGGCCGGCAAACGCCTGGCCAGCGAGAAAACGCTGCGCATTCTCGACAAGTGGCTGACCGGACGCGACTTTCTGGTCGATTGCGGGTATACGATCGCAGATATGGCAATGTTCGGTTACGTCGGATTCGCGCACGAGGCGGGTATCAATATGGGCGACTACCCCAATTTGTCAGGCTGGGCGGACCGTGTCCGCGCGCAACCGGGCTACCTGGACACATACTTTCCCTACTCCATCGATCCGAGTTCCGTCAATGATCTCCCGGCCTACCAGGATTGATTGGCCCAGAACACTGCTGAAAGCCTGCCGCCTCATCGAGGCGGCAGAGGCGGTACTGCCACTGGCCCGGCTTGCCGAGACGCTGCACGTCAGTCCCTCCGAGCTGCAGCGGCAATTCACATCACGGCTTGGCATAAGTCCCCGGGCCTACGGCCAGGCATTGAAACTGCATCGCCTGGCCCGAGGTGTCGCAAACAGCGGGAACACGCTGAACGCCATATTCAATGCCGGCTTCGAATCCGTGGCCAGCGGCTACGATAGCGCGGCACAGACCCTGGGCGTGTCACCCGGAAAGTTGTTGCGTGATATCCAGGTGGGTTGGTGGCTGGGCTTGTCGGATATGGGGTGGATGCTCATGGCGGCCACGGAGAAGGGAATCTGCTGGCTCACGTTCGGGGAGGAACCCGGCGCCATGCTCGAGGAACTGCGCACCGCATTTCCTAACGCGTGCTTCTATAACGACGAAGAACGCCTGTTCGACTGGTTCGACCGCGTGCGCGAATTCATTTTGCTGCCGAAAGAGGCGCTCGATCTGCCTCTGGACATCCAGGGCACGGCTTTCCAGGCTGGCGTCTGGAAGGCACTGCGCCAGATCCCACTGGGCAGGACCGCATCGTACTCGGACATCGCCAGACGCATCGGCAAGCCCTCGGCAGCAAGGGCGGTGGCATCGGCCTGCGCGCGCAATCACATCGCATTGCTGATTCCTTGTCACCGCGTGATTGGCACGGATGGCCGTGTGGCCGGTTATCGCTGGGGCGTGGAACGGAAGGCCACACTGCTGCAACGGGAAAAGAGGTAATTCAGGTGCATAACAGCAAGACTTTCCGCGTCGCGGACAATGCCGCGATTGCCCGGCACATCAACCGTATTCGCTTCGGTACGCTGGTTGCGCATGGTGTCGACCGTTTCGATGCGAGCCCCTTGCCCTGGGTGGCGGAACACGGCACCGAGGGCATGGTTTTGTGGGGACATCTGGCGAACGCCAATTCGCAACTGGAAATGCTCCGCCGGCAACCGCGCGCCATGATCGTCTTCAACGGCGAGAACGGCTATATCACACCGCGCGGCCTGCCCACGCCGAAGAGCGCGCCTACCTGGAACTACATTGCCATCCACTTGGAAGGGGATTGCGAACTGCTGGATGCGGCCACCACAGAAGAAGCGGTGGAGCGCCTGGTGCTGCACTTGGAGAAGGACCGGGTTGAGCCGTGGAGCACTTCGGAAATGGGTGATCGCCGTGAAAGACTTCTCAGGTTCGTCACCGGCATTCGCATGCGCCCCCGGCGGGTCGATGCCAAATTCAAACTCGGTCAGAACGAACGCCTGGACGATCTGAAAGCCATCCTCGCAAATCTCGAAGTGGAAGGACATGACCGTCTGGCGCAGTCCATGCGCGATGCGAATGCGCAGCGCCTGGCAGGCAAGACACCCTGAAATCAGGCAATTTTCACCGCGTAGGTGGTATCGTCATTCCCACTCGATGGTGGCCGGCGGCTTGCCGCTGATGTCATAGGTCACCCGCGAGATGCCCTCGACCTCGTTGATGATCCGGCGCGATACCTGGTCCAGGAAGTCGTAGGGCAGGTGCGCCCAGCGGGCGGTCATGAAGTCGATGGTTTCGACGGCGCGCAGGGCGATGACGTAATCGTAGCGACGGCCGTCGCCCATCACACCCACGGACTTGACCGGCAGGAACACGGCGAACGCCTGGCTGACCTTGTCGTAAAGATCCGCCTTGCGGAGCTCGCTGATGAAGATATCGTCCGCGCGGCGCAGCAGGTCGGCGTATTCCTTTTTCACTTCGCCGAGGATGCGCACGCCCAGCCCCGGCCCCGGGAAGGGATGCCGGTAGACCATATCCGACGGCAGGCCGAGTTCGACACCAATCTTGCGCACTTCGTCCTTGAACAGTTCGCGCAACGGTTCGACGAGCTTGAGCTTCATGTGCTCGGGCAGACCGCCGACATTATGATGCGACTTGATCACATGCGCCTTGCCCTTGCCTGCCGCCGCGGATTCGATCACGTCCGGGTAGATGGTTCCCTGGGCGAGAAAATCGGCATCGGCAATGCGGCCCGCCTCTTCCTCGAAGATATCGATGAACAGGTTGCCAATGATCTTGCGTTTCTTCTCCGGGTCGGCCTCGCCTTCCAGGGCCTTCAGAAAACGCGCCTCGGCATCCACCCGGATCACCTTCACGCCCATGTGCTCGGCGAAGGTCGCCATGACCTGGTCGCCCTCGTGCAGACGCAGGAGTCCGGTATCCACGAACACGCAGGTGAGCTGGTCGCCGATGGCCTTGTGCAACAGCGCGCCGACCACCGAGGAGTCCACGCCACCGGAAAGGCCCAGGATCACGTGACCCTTGCCGACCTGTTCGCGTACCGCGTGGATACTGTCGTCGATGATATTGCCCGGCGTCCAGAGCGACTCGCAGCCGCAGATGTCATGGACGAAGCGGGCAAGGATGCGCTGACCCTGGCGGGTATGCGTCACTTCCGGGTGAAACTGCACACCGTAGAAGCGTCGCTGCTCATCGGCCATCGCCGCAATGGGCGCGCCGCTGGAACCGCCCACCAGTGTAAAGCCGGGCGGCAATTCGGTGACCGAGTCGCCGTGGCTCATCATTACATCGAGCAGGGCCTTGCCGTCATCGTCGACATGATCCTCGATCCCCTCGAAGAGGTGGCTCGCACCCACCAGCTTCAGTTGTGAATAACCGAATTCGCGGTGGTGGCCCATGTCCACTTTTCCGCCAAGCTGCGCGGCCATGTCCTGCATGCCATAGCAGATGCCGAGCACGGGTACGCCGGTCTCGAAGATATGTCCCGGCGTCTTGGGTGGCTCCTGGCCGCTGACGGATTCGGGGCCACCGGAGAGGATGATGCCGCTGGGTGCAAATTCGCGCAGATCGGTCGCACTGATGTCCGGCACGCGAATTTCGCAGTACACGCCGGCCTCGCGAACGCGCCGGGCAATGAGCTGGGTCCACTGGGAACCGAAATCGAGAATCAGGATGCGATGGGCGTGAATGTCTGTGGTCATTGTCCCGCCGAGCGTAGTCAGGCTTTCCGGCACCCGCCGGGCACCTGGCCCGGCGGCATGTCATTGCTGCGCCCTCGCGGTCAGTCCACGCGGTAGTTGGGCGCTTCCTTGGTGATGGTCACGTCGTGCACATGACTCTCGCGCACACCCGCGTTGGTGATCCGCACGAACTGCGGCCGCGTGCGCATTTCCTCGATGTCGCGGCAGCCGGTGTAACCCATGCTGGAGCGCAGGCCGCCCATCAACTGGTGGATGATCGCCACCAGGCTGCCCTTGTAGGGCACCCGGCCTTCGATGCCTTCCGGAACCAGCTTTTCGACTTCTTCGGTACTGTCCTGGAAATAGCGGTCGCTGGAGCCGTGCTTCTGCGACATGGCGCCCAGCGAGCCCATGCCACGATAGGACTTGTAGGAGCGGCCGTGATAGAGCTCCACCTCGCCCGGCGCTTCCTCGGTGCCGGCGAAAAGGCCGCCGATCATTACCGAATAGGCGCCGGCGGCAACCGCCTTGGCCACATCACCGGAAAAGCGGATACCGCCATCGGCGATCAACGGCACGCCGTCCTTCGCCAATTCCCTCGCCACATTGGCCACCGCCGATATCTGCGGTACACCCACGCCGGCCACGATGCGCGTGGTGCAGATGGAGCCGGGGCCGATGCCCACCTTCACACCGTCGGCGCCGGCATCCACCAGGGCGCGGGCCGCTTCGGCGGTGACAATATTGCCGCCCACGACCTGCAGGTCGGGGAAGGCCTTCTTGATCTGGCCGACCATGTCGATGACACCGCGTGTATGACCATGCGAAGTGTCCACGACCACCAGGTCAACGCCCTCGGCCACCAGGGCCTCGACACGCTCGCGGGTGTCGGCGCTCGTGCCCACCGCCGCGCCGGCGCGCAGTCGGCCCAGTTCGTCCTTGCAGGCGTTGGGAAAGTCAGTGGCCTTCTGGATGTCCTTCACGGTGATCATGCCGCGCAACTGGAACTTGTCGTTCACCACCAGCACTTTTTCGATGCGATGCTGGTGCAGCAGGTTGACCACTTCGTCCTTGTCGGCCCCTTCGCGAACCGTAACCAGCTTGTCCCTGGGCGTCATGACCCTGGCGATCTTCTCGTCGTAGCGCGTCTCGAAGCGCAGATCGCGGCTGGTGACGATACCCACCAGGTTCTCGCCCTCCACAACGGGCACGCCGGAAATGCCGTTGGAGCGGGTGATTTCCATCACTTCCCGAACCGTGGCGTCCGGGCCGACGGTGATCGGGTCTTTGATCACACCGCTCTCGAATTTCTTGACCCGGCGCACGTGCGCGGCCTGTTCGTGGGCAGGCATGTTCTTGTGAATGATGCCGAGACCGCCTTCCTGGGCCATGGTGATGGCCAGGCGACCTTCGGTCACGGTGTCCATGGCGGCCGAAATCAGTGGAATACGCAGCGTGATGTCACGCGTGAGCTTGGTCGCCAGACTCACGTCCCGGGGCAGAATGTCGGAATAGGCCGGCTGAAGGAGGACGTCGTCGAATGTGAGTGCTTCCTGGGCTATGCGCATGCTCCACCCGCCTGTATTGGATCGCTGGTAAATCGAACCATTATACAGGAGCCACCAATTGATTCTCCAGTAGCGTCAGCGACTGATTTGAGTCGCGATGGGCCTGCACATCCGCGCTGCGGGTGCGCCGCCGGGCTCCGCCCACAGACGCCCCTCCCGCGTTGCAATCCCGATCCGCAGCGGCCCGATTCCGTCGGCGGACGACGGGCGCTATCATGCGGCTGATGAATTCCGCATTCCCGAATCCGGCCGACGGCGGCCGCCGCGTACTCACGGTCTCGGCGCTGAACCGGGAAGCCCGCGCCCTGCTGGAGAGCGGTTTCCCCAGTCTGTGGGTGGAAGGCGAGCTGTCCAACGTGGCCCGCCCCTCCTCCGGCCACTTGTACTTTTCGCTCAAGGACGCCGGCGCCCAGGTACGCTGCGCGATGTTTCGCAACCGCAATATCCGGTTGGCGTTCGCACCACGCGACGGCCTGCAGGTGCTGGTCCGCGCCCGGGTCAGCCTCTACGAACAGCGCGGCGAGTTCCAGCTCATTGTCGAGCACATGGAACCGGCCGGCGACGGCGCGCTGCGTGCGGCATTCGAGCGTCTCAAGGCGAAACTTCAGGCCGAGGGCCTGTTTGCCGAGGCACGCAAGCGCCCGCTTCCGGTCCTGCCCCGTTGCGTGGGCGTGATCACCTCGCCCACGGGTGCTGCCGTGCGCGACGTGCTCACCGTGCTGCGCCGCCGTTTCCCGGCCATCCGAGTCATTGTCTATCCGGTGGCGGTCCAGGGTGCCGATGCCGCGCCACAGATCGTGCGTGCGCTGCAGCGCGCCGGCGAGCGGGCCGAATGCGATGTCCTTTTTGTCGGCCGGGGTGGCGGTTCCCTGGAGGATCTCTGGGCCTTCAACGAAGAGGCTGTGGCCAGGGCCATTGCTGCCTGCCCGATTCCGGTCGTCGCCGGCGTGGGTCACGAGGTGGATTTCACCATCGCCGATTTCGTCGCCGACCGCCGTGCTCCCACGCCCAGCGGGGCGGCCGAGATCATCGCTCCGGACGCGGCCGAGTGGCTGCAGCGCCTGGCCGGCCAGGCCGAGCGTCTCCGCCAGGGCCTGGAGGTGGCGCTGGGCAAAAAACGCGAGCGTCTCGACTGGATAGGCCACCGCCTGCAGATGACTCATCCGGGCCAGCGGGTGCGCCAGCAGGCCCAGCGCATCGATGAACTCGAACAGCGTCTGGCGAATGCGTGGGCGCATGCGCTTGAACGGCGACGGACGCGTCTGGTGGAAGCCCGAAGCCGCCTGCGACAGCTCACCCCGGTGCACCGCATCGCGCGGCTGGGCGACCGCGTGGCGTCGCTGGAGCGGCGCCAGCACGGGGCGCTTGAACGCACACTGGAGCGGCTCGGCGCGCGACTGGACGCCGCGGCGCGTGGCCTGCAGGCGGTCAGTCCGCTGGCCACCCTTGACCGGGGCTACGCCATTGTCGAGGATCAACAGGGCCGGGTGGTGCGCGACAGCCTCGACGTGCGGCCCGGCGAACGCATCGTCGCCCGCCTTGCCCGCGGTCGTCTGAGCGCGGTTGTCGAAGACCGCGAACCGCCGGAGGAAAGCTCATGAAACGCATCGTCCTTGCCCTCGCGCTGTGTGCCGGACTGTCCGTGGCCCAGGCGGCGCGCCTGCCGGAAAACGAGCCTGTACCGGGCGGAGTCGCAATCGTGGATCTCGGCCCGGCCAGCGCGCCGCGGCCGGAAGTGCATTTCGGCCGGCGCCGGGTGATGGTGGCCGAGGACGGCCGACACTGGAAGGCCGTGCTGGGCCTGCCGCTGAGCACCTCCCCGGGCCACATCGAACTCAAGGTCCGCCAGGCGGGCGCCATGCATACCGTGGGCGTGGACGTGCACAGGAAGAACTACGCCGTGCAGCGCATCACCCTCAAGAACAAGGAGATGGTCAACCCCACGGCCGCCCAGCTCAAACGCATCCACAAAGACCGCATTCGCATCGACAAGGCGCTGGCACGGTGGAGCGACACGGCCAGCGTGCACACCGGCTTCATCCTGCCGGTCCACGCGCCCCAGTCCAGCGACTTCGGCCTGCGCCGCTTCTTCAACGGCGAACCCCGCAAGCCGCACAGCGGGCTGGATCTTGCCGCCGGCATGGGTGAGCCGATCCGCGCCCCGGCGCGCGGCATCGTGGAGGACACCGGCAACTTCTACTTCGACGGCAACATGGTGATGATCGACCACGGCCAGGGCCTGGTTACGGTCTACTGCCACATGAGCAAGATGGATGTGAAGCCGGGCGACGTGGTGGAACAAGGCCAGGTGATCGGCAACGTGGGCGCCACCGGCCGCGTAACCGGTCCGCATCTGCACTGGGGCGTCAGCCTCAACGACACCATGGTCGACCCGCACCTGTTCCTGACCGAACAGCCGGACGGTGCCGGCAGCCCATAGAACCCACGCCGCCAGTCTCCCTCCGGAAGGGTCTCAAATTCATTCCCGCCCCGGATGAATCGCCTCTAAGCGTCGGTGGCCCCGAAAATGGCCAGCCAGCCTTCGTCCAGGTTGACCATGACATAGGCGATGTCGTAACCCTCGCCGCGGAACCAGATGGAGAAGTCCGGGTCCAGCCCGAAGAGCGTCAGCGCGTCGTCATCCGCCTCGCCGAAGAGCGCATCCATATAGTCGCGGGCCAGATCGGCCGCCATCCCGGATTCCAGCCCTTCCCCCAGGGCACCGCCGCCGCTCAGAGCCAGAAACAAGGCGTCGCCGAACTGGGCCACGCTCTCGGGCCAGAGGCCGTTGTCCATCAGGAAAGCGAGTGAACAACCGGCGATGTCCGGCGGCAGGTCACCGGCATCGGCAATATCCCAAAGCGCCGCTAGCACATCCGCGGCCACCACCTCCTCGGGCAGGCCGTCTTCGTCATCGAGAGCGTAAAGCTGCAGAAAGGTTCCACCGCCGGGCCACAGTCGGTGCAGGTAGCGATGGAGCTGGTGCAAAGGCGCACGTCGGTCCGCGGACAGCATCTGCGGCCCGACGACGGTCAGGGCGCCATCGGACAGCTCCTCTTCAAGGATCGACAAGGATTCGACATCCTCGGTATGAAACAGACCGCTCGCTTCTTCAGGGTTCCAGATCGCCATCCCGCACCTCCGTTAGCCGGGTTGACAGACAGACGCTCCGCCCCGCGCAGCCGGGGCGGTTCAATCAAAGGAAAGCGAGCGCCGTTGGCGCTGGTACCAGTTGCCGCCGACAGGCTGGAATACATTGCAACTGGTCATGTCACTGCCGTAAACGTGCAGCGTGATGGCCGCATCGTTATTGCTGGCGTTGACGATACGGTGATATTCATAGGGCGGAATCAGGCAGCCGGCCGAGCCCACGCAGGCCTTGACGGAGTCGGCAGGGTCAAAGCGGTAGCGGTCGTCGTCCGTTTCCCGCAGTTCGAACTGCTCGACCCGGATCTGGCCCTGGCAGACGCCTTCCACGCACCAGAGCCCGGCGTGATCGTGCAGGGGCGTACCCTGCCCCGGCCCCCAGGTCATCGCCACCACGGTGTAGCCATGTTCCTCGCTGCGGTAAATCAAACGCCGCGCGTAATGATCGGACGCCGGCTTGCTGCAGACTGGAGGCAGGCGCAACCGATGCTCGCCGATCAGTCGGCAAAGACCCTCCTTGACCGATTCGGTGATCGCTTCCGGTTGCTGTTTTTCAACCGCCACGTCGAGCATTTCGACCAGCTCTTCGGCGCCGGCGAAGTCAAACGCCTGCATGATAACCGCCACCCCCGTTCGGGATATCGAAGACCGGATTCATAGCCTAGCGCCGGGGAACCGGCAAGACCAGTGTCAGCCGTGCTTTTCCGGCTGGAGAAAACTGCGCAATGCAGTCCCGAAACGCTTGATGTCGACGAGGAACGAATCGTGCCCCTGCAGGGAATCCAGCGGCCGGTGGGTAACGTCCACTCCGCCGCGCCTGAGGAGGTCGGCCATTTCGCGCTGCTGCTCGGGCGGAAAGAGGAAATCCGTGACCACGCCAATAACCAGGGCCCGCTCCACCTGGATCGACCCCAGCGCCTTTTCCAGCGAGCCGTCGCCATGTTCGGCCGCATCAAACAGGTCCATGGCGTGGGACAGATACAGATAGCAATTGGCGTCGAAGCTGCCCACGAACTTTTCGGCGTGCGCCTCGAGGTAGGACTCGATCTCGAATTCGATCCCGAAGGGCTCAGTGGACCTGCGTTGAGCCGGCACGCGGTCGCGGCCGAAACGCTGTTTCCATTCCTCAGCGGAACGGTAGGACATGACCCCGATCTTGCGGGCCAGCCGCATGCCCTGCACCGGGCCTTCACCCTCTGCGTAATAGCCATCCTTCCAGCGCGGGTCGTCACGGATGCACTCGCGCTGCAGCGACCGAATGGCAATGGCAAACGGCAGCGCCTGGGCCGCCGATGAAATCAACACCAGTTCACGGGCTTCGTTCGGATACAGGAGTGCATAGGCAAGCGCCGTCATGCCGCCGAGAGAAGGCCCCACCAGCGCACGCGGACGCGTGATGCCCATGGCGCGCAGGGCGGCATGGGCGCTGGTGGCGATATCCTCGACCGTCAGCATGGGAAAATCCAGGCGCCAGGGCCGGCCCGTGGCCGGGTTCAGCGACGCCGGTCCGGTACTGCCGAAGCAACTGCCCAGGGAATTGAAGCAGATGACATGGTAGCGGTCGGTGTCGATCGGCTTGCCGGGACCGATCATCTCCTCCCACCAGCCCGGCGCGGGATTGGCCTCGGACGAGGCCGCGTGGGCGTCCGGTGACAGGCCGGTGAAGATGACCAGCGCGTTGTCGCGCCTGGCGTTGAGTTCGCCCCAGGTCTCGTAGGCCAGTTCCACCCCGGCCAACTGTCCGCCAAGACGCATGTCCAGGGGCTCCGGCAGGCGAATGGTCTGTCGTGCGCTGCTCATCCGTACTCCAGCGTCCCGGCTGTGCCGCGCTCCGCCGCCGCGGACCGCGAATTGACAAAGGAAGGCATTTTCCCGAAAAGCCGGCGGGATTGCCAGCGCGCGCCGGTCACCGATCTGTCATCTCCATGTCGTGGTGCTGTCATATGCCACCGGCAAGCTCGGCTGCGTATGCAACCACGGTATCCGCGCATGTCCGCCCTTGTCCGCCACCCATCCGACCGTCCATCGCCCCCCGGTCCGCTCGGCCGCCTGGACCTGGCGGTCTGTGGACATTTCAATCGGCTTGCTGCGGGCCGATGGCTGCGAGAGACGTTTCGGGTGGTGAGCCGGCTTGGAGACGGCGTCTTCTGGTACGCCCTGATGCTGGTGCTGCCGCTCGCATACAGCGCCACCGGCGTGATTGCCGCCCTGCACATGGCCGTGGCCGGGCTCGCGGGGTCGGGTCTTCATGCGTTGCTCAAGAAGGCCCTGCGACGGCCCCGTCCCTGTCAGCGCCATTCGCGCATTCAGCGCATGATGGCACCGCTCGACGAATTCAGTTTTCCGTCCGGACACACATTGCACGCGGTGTCTTTCAGCGTGTTGGTGTGGCATTACGCGCCGTCACTGGCCTGGCTGGCGATACCCTTCACGGGCCTCGTGGCGCTCTCCCGCATGGTGCTGGGCCTGCACTATCCGAGCGATGTGCTCGCCGGCGCCGCGCTTGGCTGGCTGATCGCCGCGGCCACGCTGTCGATCGTTGTCTAGGCGTCTTCATCCGCACGCTGGCCGAAGGAAGGGGCGTCACCGGCCAGGTACGCCCGCTCGGCATCGGTCGTTTCCCGGCCCAACAATGCATTGCGGTGGGGAAAGCGGCCGAAGCGGCGCACGATATCCCGATGCAGGCGGGCGAACTCCAGAACGCTTTCGGCCAGCTCACGATCGGCGGCGCCCGCCTGTTCGGCGAGCGCCTCGAAGAGCGCCACACCGGCTTCCTGAACATCGAGTTCTTCGGCATGCTGGAACGGCATGTAGAGGAACACCTTCTGCGCCGTACCCAGCGCATGATCGTGACCGGCAGAGATGGCCCCACGCGCGGCGGCCAGCGCCGCCTCGTCACCGACAAACGCGTGCGGCCGGCCACGATGAATATTCCGGGTGAACTGATCGAGCAAAAGGATCAGCGCCAGGCAGGGGCCGGGCTGCTCGCCCCAGCCGGTGAGCGCGCCTCGGCAGGCGGCATCGACGTCGGTGCCGAACCGGCGTGCCACCTCGGCATCAAACGTACTGTCAACGGCAAACCAGCGTTGCCGGCGGCTGGCTGGAACCGGGCCGGCAAGTGCGACATCACCGAACCAGAACACAAGGATCTCGGCCACGCGGCCTTCAGCGTTCACACCGTCACGCCTCAAGTTCGCGCCGCAGGAAGTCGCGCAGGACAACTGCATTGTTGTGGATCTCGTCGCGCGCAGCATAGACGAGCGTCAGGGGGCCGCGACGCAGAGTCTCCACGAGCGGCTTGAGTACCTCCGTCTTCTCTTCGAGTTCGCGGAAATAGCGTTCCCGGAAACCTTCCCACCGCTCGGGATCGTGGCCGAACCAGTTGCGCAGTTCCGCGCTCGGCGCTGCCTGCTTGAGCCAGTCGTCCACGGCCAGATCCTCCTTGCTCACGCCGCGTGGCCACATTCCATCAACCAGAATGCGGGTACCGTCGTCACGACTGGCCGGTTCATAGGCCCGCTTGGTGCGGATCTCCATTCATGCCTCCCGGGGGATCACCCCTCGCCAATACCTCCGAACAAGAGCAGATTGCCCGGAATTCACCTTAACAGAACCACCGGGGGGCCTTGAAATGTGGCTCTGCGACAACATGTTATGTTGATCAAGAAGAAAAATGCCCTGAATTTCTGCCAGCCCACAGCGGGAGTCTTCATGCCAGCAACGGATGCCAACAGCACCGGCCGGGGTCTCTTTACGGATTTGTACGAACTGACCATGACCCAGGCCTATCTTGCCGAGGGCATGGAAGGACAGGCTGTATTCGAGCTTTTTTTCCGGGAGCTGCCCGAAACCCGCAACTATGTGTTGACCTGCGGCCTTGAGCCTGCGCTCGAATTCCTCGAAAACTTCCGCTATTCGGCCTCGGACATAGACTACCTGCGCGGGACCGGCACCCTCTCGGACGCCTGCCTCGAACGCCTTGCACGGCTGCGTTTCACCGGCGACGTGCTGGCCGTGCCGGAAGGCACTGTGGTCTTTCCGCACGAACCGGTGCTGCAAGTGGTGGCGCCGCTGCCCGAAGCTCAGGTTGTGGAAACCGGGCTGCTCAACATCATCCACCACCAGAGCGTAATCGCGACCAAGGCGGCCCGCATCATGCACGCCGCCGCCGGTCGCCCGGTGCTGGATTTCGGCGCGCGGCGTGCCCACGGACTGGATGCGGCAATGACCCTCGCGCGCACCGCCTGGATTGCCGGCAGTGCCGGTACCTCGAATCTCGCCGCCGGACGGGCCTGGGGCATTCCTGTCCGGGGCACCATGGCGCACAGCTTCGTCCAGGCGCATGAAAGCGAATCTGCTGCGCTCGAGGCCTTCGTCGCGGAGTTTCCGGATACCACGTTGCTGGTCGACACCTACGACACACTGGCCGGCGTGGACAAGGTCATTGCGCTGGCTGAGCGCCTCGGCGACCGGTTCAGGGTGGCCGCCATCCGCCTGGACTCCGGCGACCTCGGCGAGTTGGCCCGGGAAGCGCGCGTGCGGCTGGATCGCGCCGGCCTGGAGGGGGTCCGCATCGTGGCCTCCAGCGGCCTGAACGAATACCGCATTGCGGAACTGGTGGAGTCCGGCGCCCCCATTGACGCCTTCGGTGTCGGCACGCACATGGCGGTCAGCCGCGACAATCCCGAGATTGATTTTGCCTACAAACTCGTCGAGTATGATGATTCGGGACGGATGAAGACCTCGTCGCGCAAGATGAGCCTGCCGGGCCGCAAGCAGGTTTTCCGGCAGCGCCGGAACGGCCGGGTGGTGCGTGATATGCTGGCGCGACACGACGAAACCATGGAAGGCGAGGCCTTGCTGCGTCCCGTGATGCAAGGGGGGCGACGACTGCCGGAGCAGTTGCCGGACATCCGGCGTATCCGCGAGCACGCGGCTGCTGAACTGGCCTCGCTGCCACCGGCACTTCATCAGTTGCAGCGCGAGGACCCTCCCTTTTCCGCCCAACTCAGCCCGGGCCTTGCCGAGGACCGGGACAGACTGCTCGCCCGTCTGCGCTGAAACCGCAACGTTCGCGAACCAGACCCGCCCGGCGATCAGCCGGAAATTTACGCTAAAGCAGATTCAGGACTCTACATGCAGATTGCCAAACACAAGGTTGTCACCATCGACTACACGCTTACCGATGAGCAGGGCCAGGTGCTGGACTCGAGCAAGGAAAGCGAGCCGCTTTCCTATATTCAGGGCACGGACAGCATCATCCCGGGACTCGAGCAGGCACTCGAGGGCAAGGCAAAGGGTGATGCGTTCGAGGTCAAGGTTGCACCGGAGGCGGGCTACGGCGAACGTGACGACGCCCTGCTCCAGCAGGTACCGCGCGACCTGTTCGACGACGATGCCGACATTCAGCCGGGCATGCGCTTTCAGGCTGTCAGCGAGGGCGGCGTGCGAGTTGTCACGGTCGTGTCGGTCGAAGACGAACAGGTGACCGTGGATGCCAACCATCCGCTGGCGGGTGCCACGCTCAAGTTTGACGTCGAAGTCGTCGATGTGCGCGACGCCACCGAGGAAGAAATCGAGCACGGCCACGTGCACGGTGCCGACGGACACGAGCACTGAAGCCAGCCGTCTTCGGACTCGTGCCCTCAGGTCTCGGCCGGCCCGATTACGGGCCGGCGGGGACGCGGCCGGCTCTGGATGAGCCGTTCGAGCAGCCGCTCGGGCTCGTCGTCCACCAACAGCAATTCCTCCACCGCCGGGCGGATCAGGCCCTGGCGCTCCCCTTCCGCCAGAAAGGCCAGCAGCGGACGGTAATACCCCGCCGAATCCAGCAGGCCACAGGCCTTGGCGTGCATGCCCAGCTGGCGCCAGGTGAGTATCTCGAAGAGTTCGTCGAGCGTGCCCATTCCACCAGGCAACGCAATGAAGCCGCCCGCGAGCTCCGCCATGCGTGCCTTGCGCTCGTGCATGGATTCCACGATTTCCAGGCGTGACAACTCGGGATGCGCGACTTCCTTGCGCAGCAGGGCGCGCGGAATGACACCGATCACCTCGCCGCCGTTGCGAAGGACCGCGTCGGCCAGCACACCCATCAGCCCGACGTGGGCCCCACCGTAAATCAGGCGGATGCCGCGGGCCGCCAGCGCACGGCCGAGCACAAGGGCGTGTTCGCGCCAGGCGCCGCGCACGGCATTGGCCGAGGAACTGCAGAAGACACAGAGACTGGCGGGTTTATTTGCGTCGTTTGACAAAGCGTTCCAGCCGTTTTTTCTTGTGCAACTGGCGGGGCGTGAGCTTGTTGCGGCGACCGGCAAAGGGATTGCTGCCACTGCGGAATTCCACACGCACCGGCGTCCCTTCCAGCCCGAAGGCCCGCCGGAAGGTATTCACGAGGTAGCGGCGATAATCCTCCGGTACGGATTCGGTCTGGTTGCCGTGAATAACGATGACGGGCGGCCGTTTGCCGCCCTGGTGGGCATAGCGCAGCTTGATACGCCGCCCGCGCACGAGCGGTGGCTGGTGTTGACTGACCGCCTCCTGCAGCACCCGAGTCAGTTCCGAGGTGGAAAGCTCGGCACAGGCAGCGCGCCAGGCCTCGCGGATCGAGCCGAACAGGTCGCCCACGCCGCTGCCGTGCAGGGCCGATATGAAATGCACCGGGGCGAATGACAGGAACGGCAGCTTGATTTCCAGCAGCGCACGCACCCGGTCGCGCGCATCCGGCGCCAGTCCGTCCCACTTGTTGACGGCAATGACCACTGCGCGCCCCCGCTCCATCGCCAGCCCCAACAGGCCCGCATCCTGTTCGGAGACACCCTCGTGGGCATCCAGCACACCAATCACGACGTCGGCGCGGTCGATCGCCTGGAGCGTCTTTACCACGCTGAACTTCTCCACGGCTTCGTGCACCCGGCTGCGGCGACGAACGCCCGCGGTATCAATCATCACATAGGAGTGGCCGTCGCGTTCGAAAGGGACAAAGACCGTGTCGCGGGTGGTGCCCGGCCGGTCAAAAGCCACCAGCCGGTCTTCGCCCAGCATTCGATTGATGAGCGTGGACTTGCCCACATTGGGCCGGCCGATGACCGCCACGTGAATGCCTCCGGTCGTGGCCGGCACGGTCTGCTCCGTGCGTTCGGGCAAGGCATCGAGAACCGTGTTGATCAGATGCTCCACGCCCCGGCCGTGAGCGGACGAAATGGCGTAGGGCGTACCGAGTCCCAGCGCATGGAATTCGGCGGAGACCATATCCGCGTTCATGCCCTCGGTCTTGTTGACGGCGAGAAAGACCGGCTTGCCGGCCCGGCGCAATTCCACCGCCAGCTCTTCATCCGCCGCCGTAAGGCCCTCGCGGCCGTCCACCACGAACACCGCGGCGTCAGCCTCCTCAAGCGCCCGCCGGCTTTGTGCCGCCATCAGTGCTTCAACGCCATCGGTGATCACGCTCAGACCGCCGGTGTCTATCACGACGTAGTCGGCTCGACCCACGCGACCGAAACCGTACTTGCGATCGCGGGTCAGGCCGGGCATGTCGGCCACCAGCGCGTCACGCGTGCGAGTGAGGAAATTGAACAGCGTGGACTTGCCGACGTTGGGTCGACCGAGGAGCGCAATGACCGGCAGCATGCTTTGGGTGGTATCTGTCATGGTGCTGGCGTCCGCCAGCGCCCGGCATGTGCCGGACGCCGGCCTACTTGTTGTCGCCCTTGATCCGGTAGGCCGCGATGTCGCCGCTTTCGGTCATGGCCACCAACATGTCACCCGCCACGACGGGTGGTGTCACAATGGCGGAATTGTCGATCTGCACGCGCGCCATCATGCGGCCATTGCGCCGGTCAAGAAAGT
>JASFQN010000027.1:0-20273 GCA_050115425.1 Gammaproteobacteria bacterium
GCAGGACGCGGTCAACTTCATGGTCAACGCGCAGTTCAAGGCCGCCCAGCGTGAAGATCTCACGATCACATTCAGTGAACCGGCGTCCTACCGGGCGGCCCATGATCTTCGCCATCTGCAGGGCGTACGCGCCGTCGAGCCGTTCCGCACCGTCGCGGTCCGCCTGGTCAGCGGCCACCGCCAAAAGCGCACGGCCCTGGAAGGCATCGACTCACAGGGCCGCCTGCACCGACTGCTGGACACGGACCTGAATCGCATACCGTTGCCCACACGTGGCATCGTGCTCGAGGCCTACCTGGCGCGAAGCCTGCACGTTGGCCTGGGCGATGACATAGAGGTGGACGTGCTGGAGGGACGCCGCCCGAACCTGACGCTTCGGGTGACCGGAATTGCCAACGCCTACCTGGGCACAGGCGCCTACATGCCCCGTGCTTCGCTCAATCGCCTGCTAAACGAGGATGACGTGATTTCCGGTGCCTGGCTGCAAGTGGAACACCAGCACGAGCGGGCCCTCTTCGACTATCTGAAGAGGACCCCACGGGTGGCCGGAGTCGGCATGCGCGAGGTCATGATGCGAAGCTTTGAAGACACGATGGGTGAAAATCTGCTCATCTTCGCCATGGTGAACATCCTTCTGGCCGGCACCATCGCCACCGGCGTGGTCTACAACACCGTGCGTATCGCGTTCGCCGAACGCAGTCGCGAACTGGCCAGCCTGCGGGTACTCGGGTTCACGCGCAGCGAAGTCGCCTACATCCTCTTCGGCGAACTCACCATCATCCTCGCACTGGGCATCCCCGGCGGCTTCTGGGCAGGACGTGCACTGTGCGGCCTGCTGGCCGCCAATCTGCAGTCGGAGCTATACCGCGTGCCGTTGATCCTCGAGCCATCCAGCTACGCTTTTGCTGCCACCGTCGTGCTTCTGGCCAGCCTCGGCGCCGCACTGGTGATTCGTGGCCACCTCAACCGCATGGATCTGGTGGCCGTACTGAAAACCCGGGAGTGACGCGCGATGCACTGGAGACGAAACCTCATCATCGGACTGATTGCCGTCGCGGTTGTGGCAACGCTGGTCTACGCCTGGTTGCCGGCGCCCCACCCGGTCTCGGTCGCCACCGTCCGTGCTGCACCGCTGGAGGTAACGATCACCGATGAAGGCAAGACCCGAATCCATGACCGATTCGTGATCTCGGCTCCCGTATCCGCGTGGGCCCCGCGCGTGGACCTTCACGTCGGCGACTGCATTACCACCGGACAAGTACTCCTGCAGCTCAGGCCCCTGCCCTCCAGCGTGCCGGATGCCCGCACGCGCGCGGAGGCCGAAGCCCGCGTGGCTCGTGCCACCGCCGCGCTGAGCGCCGCCCAGAAAACGGCAGACGCCGCGCGTGCCGAGGCCCGCCTTGCGGTCACTGAACTCGAGCGCATGCGCAAGCTCTACACGAACGGCGATGTGTCGCGTACCCAGTTGGATCAGGCGGAGACGCAGGCCCAGCGCACGCAGGCCAACCTCAAGGCCGCCACCTTCCAGATCGATGTGGCAAGACACGAGCTGGACGCAGCCAGAACCGCGCTGGCCTACGGCACCGGCAAACCGGATACCGGCTCCGACAGCGTTGCGGTGAGTTCCCCGGTCAATGGCTGTGTGATCGACATCGCACACGAAAGTGAAGGCGTCGTCGATGCCGGTCAGCCGCTGCTGTCGGTCGGCGACGCCCGTTCGCTGGAGGTTGTGGTGGACGTGCTTTCCCAGCAGGCCGTGCGCATTCGGACCGGGATGCCGGTGGACCTGCTCCGCTGGGGCGGTGGAAAGACACTCGCGGGTCGTGTACGCATCGTGGAACCAGTGGGCTTCACGAAGATTTCCGCATTGGGCGTCGAAGAGCAGCGCGTGCGCGTGATTGTCGATATCACCAGTCCGCCCGGAGACTGGACGGAGTTGGGTGACGGCTACCGCGTGGACGCCCGGTTCATCGTCTGGTCCGGCGACAACGTATTGCAGATTCCGGCCAGCGCATTGTTTCGCACCGGCAACCGATGGGCCGTATTCCGTGTCGTCAACGGCAAGGCTGCCACCACGCCGGTCACCACCGGTCACGAAGGTGAACTGAATACTGAAATCACTGCCGGTTTGAAAGCCGGCGAGACTGTCGTGCTGCACCCGGACAGCGAACTTGCCAACGGTGTCCGCGTCGCGGTCCGGGAAACCGAATCCGACCACTGAGACGGGTCACGGTTTTGTGCGCCCGGCGCACCGGGCGACTGCATCCCGCGTGTCGCTCGCGATCCTAGAGACGCATGGCCGCGCGCGCGCCTTCCTCGATGGCACGACGGGCGTCAAGTTCGGCGGCGAGGCGGGCCCCGCCAATCACCTCGACCGGGAGTCCGGCCGCCCGCAACTCCGTTTCCAGCGAACGTTCCGGCATCTGGCCCGCGCACACGACCACATGATCGACTTCCAGCACTCTTTCCTCGCCTTTTACAGCAATGTGCAAGCCGCGCTGGTCCACCCGACGATAGGTCACGCCGGCCAGGGTTTCCACGCCGCGCTGGCGCAGCGAAGCCCTGTGAATCCAGCCGGTCGTCTTGCCCAGACCCGCTCCGGGTTTGCCTGAACTTCGCTGCAGCATGGTGACTCGACGTGGTGAGCGCGGCGGCTCGGGCGCATCGTCCAGTCCACCGCGCCTGGCGTAATCGAGATCAACACCCCATTCGCCGAGGAATGCTTCCCGATTCTGGCTGGTGTGTTGCTCACCGGTGGTCAGAAATTCCGCGACATCGAAGCCGATGCCACCCGAACCGATGATGGCCACCCGCCGACCGACTTCGACCCCACCAAGCAATACATCCACATAGGAAAGGACATTGTCTCCGTGGATACCCGGAATGTCGGGCGTACGCGGGTGCACGCCGGTGGCCAGCACGACACGTTCGAAATCGCCGCCCGAGAGATCCGCAGCCGCCACCTGATGCCCGAGCCGTACATCCACACCGGCAAGCTCGAGGCGCCGACCGAAATAGCGCAACGTCTCGTTGAACTCTTCCTTGCCGGGTATACGGCGCGCCATGTTGAACTGGCCCCCGATGCGCTCGGCGGCATCGAAAAGCGTCACCCGGTGGCCGCGCTCGGCCGCCGAAACGGCCGCCGACAGCCCCGCCGGTCCGGCGCCGACGACTGCCACGCACCGCGGCTGCCTGGCGGGTCGCATGATGATTTCGGTTTCTCTCGCCGCTCGGGGGTTGACCAGGCAACTGGCCTTTTTGTGTTCAAACACCGGATCCAGGCAGGCCTGGTTACACGCAATGCAGGTGTTGATCTCATCCGTGCGGCCGCTTTCCGCCTTGGCCGGCCAGTCGGGATCGGCAAGCAACGGCCGCGCCATGGAAACCATGTCCGCCTCGCCGGCAGCAAGCACCTGTTCCGCGGTTTCGGGCATGTTGATCCGATTCGCGGCAATCACCGGAACGCCCACGTGCTTGCGCAGACGCCCGGTCACATAGCTGAAACCGGCCCGCGGCACCATGGTCGCAATGGTCGGCACACGCGCCTCGTGCCAGCCTATACCGGTGTTTATCAGCGTGGCGCCGGCTGCCTCGATGGCTTTGGCGAGCGCAACGACTTCTCCCCAGGTGCTGCCTTCGGGAACGAGGTCGAGCATGGACAGCCGGTAGATGATAATGAAATCCCGACCCACCGCTTCCCGGGTACGGCGAACGATTTCCACCGGCAACCGCATGCGGTGCTCGAAGCTGCCGCCCCACTCGTCGGAACGATGATTGGTCCGCGGCGCGACGAATTCATTGATGAAATAGCCCTCGGATCCCATGACTTCGACGCCATCGTAGCCCGCTTCACGGGCAAGGGTTGCGCAGCGGACAAAATCGTCAATCTGCCTCTTCACGCCGGATACGCCGAGCGCCCTGGGGGTAAATGGCGTAATGGGCGATTTCAGTGCGGACGGTGCCACCGAGAAGGGATGAAAGGCGTAACGCCCGGCATGCAGAATCTGCATGCAGATACGCCCACCCTCCGCGTGTACCGCACGGACCAGTTTTCGGTGCCGCGGCAATTCCCAGCGGTTGGTGAGCTTGGATGCCAGCGGCGCCAGGCTGCCCCTGCGGTTGGGTGCAATGCCGCCGGTCACCATCAGCGCAACACCACCGCGGGCGCGTTCCGCGAAATAGGTGGCCAGCCGCCCCCAGTTCCAGACCCGATCCTCCAGGCCGGTGTGCATGGAGCCCATGAGAATGCGATTCGGCAAGGTGACAAAGCCCAGGTCGAGCGGGCGAAAGAGGTGCGGATAGCGTTCTGTCATGACGACCCTGCCGGTCCCTGCCGTGTCCGGGCGGGCTTCTGGTAAATCACGTTCATCCAGGTCCGCCAGTGCATTCCGCCGTCGTCGGACCATTCATCGACACGCCGCACATTGCCGTTGCGCAGCGGCTCCAGCGTGGTACGCGTCAGGATGACGGTACCGTTGGCGGCATGCAGTTGACCCTGGAAACGCACACCGCCGTCGGCAAGCGTCGCGGTCTGCGCTTCCTCGCGGGTCCCGGCTACCCGCGTGGCGTGATCATCGATCCACAGCAAACGCCAGTGACCGTCGAGCTGGCTGACATGAAGCATGGCACGCGCACGGCCTCCGTCATTCGCCTGCCAGTCCTCTTCGAGCATGCATCCGTCGAGTTGCGGGCGAACCCGCGACGTGGCGACCGTACCGCCGGTGGCGGCGTGTACGTTCCAGTCGCCCACCCAGAAATCCAGTTCATGGAACACCGCGCGGTCGGCACAGCCGCCCGCAATGGCCGGGTCCGCCGGCATGACCAGGCCCAGGAGCAGCACCGGAAGGGCAAATTTCATCATTGTGCGGCCTCACTGGCCGTGCGCCCCGCCTCCAGTGCATCCAGAACACGCTCCATGCGCATGGAACGCGATCCCTTGATCAACACCCAGTCACCCGGTGAGGCGCGCTCCCGAACCCGTGCCGCCACGTCCTCCACCGTTGCGCAGTGGCAGGTACGCGAACCCAGGCGGGTGTCGGCCAGCGCACTGTCCAGTGATTTCATCAGCGGACCGGTCAAAAACACGCCGGACGGCGCCGCGGCGATCACGGACCCGGCCAGGGCTGCGTGCAATGCGGCCTGTTCGTCGCCCAACTCGAGCATGTCCGCAAGACAGAGCCAGAGACGGCCTCCCTCGCGCGCGGCAAGGTCTTTGGCCAGCGCCAGCGCCGCGCGCGTCGAGGCGGGATTGGCGTTGTAATGATCCGCCAGAATGCGCAAGCCGCGGACCTCACGGATTTCGCTGCGTCCCGGAACCTTTTCCATGCGGGCCAGCCCCTCGGCCAGTCGGGCCGGCGCCAGACCGGCCAGGCGCGCCAGGGCCACGGCCCCGAGCAGATTGGACGCGCTGTGCCCTCCGGGGACCGGCATCGGCAAATCGAATTGCAAAGCGTCGGATTCGTGGACCGCGAGCCGGTTCGACGAGGCGTCCCAATCGCCCCACAGGCTCGCCCCCGAATC
This sequence comes from Gammaproteobacteria bacterium, assembly GCA_050115425.1. Taxonomy (GTDB): domain Bacteria; phylum Pseudomonadota; class Gammaproteobacteria; order Natronospirales; family JASFQN01; genus JASFQN01. Next base: position 5,521 of record JASFQN010000027.1, read on the forward strand.
GGCCGCCAGTGACCAGGTGCACACGCGCGCATCGGCGGGTTGGCGCGCATGCCAGTCCGCCAGCCAGGGATCGTCCAGATTCACTGCCACGCCACCCCCCGCGGCCAGCGTCATGTCCAGCAGACGCGTCTCCTCACGGGCCACGGTGGCGAGATCGCCCAGTTGTTCCAGGTGTTCCTCGGCTATCGCGGTCACCAGTGCAAACTCGGGGCGAACGAGTTCCACGTGCCGCGCCATTGCACCGGGCGCATCAATACCGATTTCCACCACGGCAGCGCAGTGTTCCCTTCGAAGGCGCATCAGGGTCATGGGGATGCCGACAAACCCGTTCTGGCTTGCCTCGGTGCGCAGCACCGGCCCTTCCGTGGAGAGCATGGCGGCCAGCATTTCCTTGGTCGTTGTCTTGCCAACACTTCCACCTACGGCGAACACCGGACGCTCAAAGCCACTGCGCCACGCGGCTGCGAGTTGACGAAAGGCGGCCAGCGTATCCGCCACGGGAAACAGACTTGCATCGAGTCCGGCGGCGGCGCAGCGGCGCGCGGCCGCCGGCTCGCAGATCACCCCGGTGGCGCCGGCCGCGATGGCCTCCTCGACATGGGCATTGGCGTCGAAGCGTTCGCCGCGCAGCGCCACGAAGAGGCTGCCCGGAACCATCCGGCGACTGTCCGTGCAGACGCCCGAAAACACCCGCTCCGGGGCCCCGGAATCAGGCGCAAGGCCCAGTGCGTCCGACACCAGCCGGCTATCGAGATCCAATTTTTCCGTCAACGCCCCTTCCTCGCATCATTGAACCGAGTTGACTCCGTTTCCGAGCGCTTCGCGCAGAGGGATTACTGTGCTGGACACTGTTTCCCGAATCAATCGCTTCGGCCGACTGGCTGGTGCCACCCGGCCATCCACATCGTGTTGCGGTTCCTTGACCGGATTCGCAGACCCGGATAAATTGCGCCGCCGCCCCGAGGCGGCTGGACAGAGTGCTCCGGATCATGGATCTGCTCAGTTTCAATGCCTACCGCTCACTGGGTATTCCCGGAGCGAGGTACATAAGGCCGGACAACATGTTTGCCAGACGCGACGAACTGCTCGCCGCGGACTGGATTCTTTTTCCCGAGACCTGGCAGGTCAACGCGCTCGTCTATTCCCTGCGGCGGCGCATATTTCCGGCACTGGCGGGCTACCACCTTGGCCGTGACAAGGTGGAGATGGCGCGCGCCTTCCAGGCATTTTGCGCCGCACATGTGCCCGAAACCCTGATTTTGCCTGCCACCGGCAGCGGCGTCGAGGAAGTGATTGACACCCTGGGATTTCCAGTGGTCGTCAAGGAGCCCCGCTCGGCGCGCGGCGAAGGCGTGGCACTGCTGCGGTCCGCTGCCGAATTGCGCGCCTGGGCGGCCACCCACGAGGTGCTCCTGGCCCAGGAATACCTGCCCATCGACAAGGACCTGCGGGTGGTCTGGATCGGTGATCGGGTGGTAACCGCCTATTGGCGGTCGGGTGGAGACGGCTTCCGCCACAATCTGGCACGCGGCGGGCGAATCCAGATGTCCGACATTCCCGCCCGCGCCATCGCTCTGGTGGAGAATGTGGCCCCGGCCCTGGGGCTGGATCACGCGGGATTCGATATTGCAATGATAGGGGGGCATCCCTACCTGCTGGAATTCAATCTTCTCTTCGGCAACGAAGCGCTGAATCACCTGGGCATCCGCCTCGGCCCCATCATCCACGACTACCTGGTGAAACGCTGGGCACCCGCGCCGGACCTTCCCTGGCCCGACGCAGGCTGATCCCGCCTCACTGTGCGCCCGCTCCGGGGCGCATGCGCGTCTTCAGCCAGCGCGCTTGCGGGAACTCGATTCGAGATGGCGAATGCGTTCTTCGTGCTCCTCGATGATCTCGTCGGCCACCGCGGGCGCCTTGACCAGCAGCAGGTCGCAATCCACCCGGCCCAATACACGCTCGGTCGTACTGCCCACGAACAGGCGCCCGATCACGGACCGCTTGACCGCGCCCATCACCAGCAGATCGGCGTGCAATCGCGCCACCGTTTCCGACAGCGCCAGATCGGTGTTGCCCTCAAGGAAGTGCAGCCGGTCTTCGGGAATACCGTATTCCTCGGCGAAGGCTGTCAACGCCACGCGATGGTCGTCACGTACCTTTTCCAGGAGTTCGTGGTCGTACGGAAGCTGATCCACGCCCGGCACGGCCAATTCCAGCGGTGTCGGATCGAAGACATGGATCACATGAACCTGGGCATCGCACTGATAGGCCACACCCAGTGCGTTGCGGATCAGTTCGTGATTCAGCGAGGCCGGCTTGCCGTGTTCGTCGAATACGTCCAGCGCCACCAGGATGCGCTGTGGATAGCTGCTGGAATGCTCGTTGACCAGCATCACGGGCACCGGGCAGTTGCGAGCAAGCTGCCAGTCCGAAGAAGAAAACAGCAAACGCTGAAGCTGTGACTCCGAGGTGACTTCCTTGACTACCAGATCCGCTTTCCGGGCAATTGCCTCGGCGATGATCACCTCATCCGCCGGGTGCCCCCATACGGCGTCGGTCCGTACCCCGACCTTCTCGTGAATCAGCTCACCTGCTTCGCGCAGCAGCCATTGGCGCCGATGCTGCATGTACGCTTCCCGGGCGCGCTCCAGGGTATGCATGTCGAGTACCGCAGAGGCTTCGAGTGCCGGGTGATAGTCAACCAGCAGCACGTCGAGTTCGGCGCCGGTGCGCTTGGCCAGGGCGCCGCCCCGGGCTATGGCGGTCGTCTTTTCCATCGCCGAATCGGCGACGGCCAGGATGCGGTTGAATTGGGTCATCGGATCATCTCCCCGGGGCACGTGCCCACCGGCCGTTCGTCCATGAAAAAACGATAAGCCGGGGCCGTTTCCGGACCAATGACCTGGATCAATCGGCGGGGAAGTCAGCGGCACGCCACAGATACCAGCTTGCCACCGAGCGCCAGGGCTGCCAGGGCCGGCTGACACGCTCCACCCGCGTCAGATCGTCCGCCAGTTTCGGATAAAGCCAGCAAAGGCCCTTGCGAATGCCGAGATCGTCCATCGGCAGGATATCGGGCCGCCCGAGGTTGAAGATCAACAGCATTTCCACGGTCCAGCGGCCGATCCCGCGCACCCGGGTCAGTTGCTCGATGATCCTCTCATCGTCCATCGCCCGCATCGCTTCCGGTGTGGGGAGTTGCCGGCTCGTCGCGCGCGCGGCCAGATCGCGCAGCGCCGCCAGCTTCGGTCGCGACACGCCGGCGCCCCGCAGGGCGTCGTCGGACAGTTGCAGGAGCCGCCGCGCGCTCGGATGGCGCCGCGGGAACAGATCACGCACGCGGGAATGGATGGTGGCCGCGGCCCGACCCGACAGTTGTTGATAGATGATGGCGCGGAACAGCGCCGCGAAGGTCGTCGCTGCGGGCCGCACGCTGAGTCCGCACGGCCCCACCCGGTCGATGAGCCCGGCCATGCGCGAATCGGCGGCGCGCAAGTGCGCCACCGCCACGTCGAGGTCAAGTGAGTCTTTCATTCCCGATCCGAAAAGGCCTTTTTGTATCCAGATTCCCACCACGGCATGCTGCGGCCCTCTGCCCGGCGCCCGCAGTGACTCCCGAAAGCTGGCGATTCAGGGCGCAAGACAGCAGCAGCGCCATGCACAAGCGCTGCAGCGCGCAAAGCCCCCCTTTCATGGGCCGGTGAGAACCGTGCTCTCGCCGGCTGCGGGTAACGAGGGACGCGCGGGAAACTTTTTCTTCAGGTCATGGTTTCGGCCGTGGCAATGGCCCGCAAATCAATGTCGTAGTCGGCAGGATCCACCACCTCGCGGATGGTCAGACGCGACGTGCCGTACTGCGAGGATGCGGATGCGAGATTCACCAACGGGCGATTCTCGTAGGGCTGGCCATCGCCGCCCATGAGGAGCATGACCACCGGGCGGAGACGGCTGGCGGGATTGGTGGCCATGACCACGCCAAGGGCGCCGTTGCTGAGTCGCACGGCACTGCCCACCGGGTAGATGCCGATGCAGTTGATGAACTCCTCCATCAACTCGCGCCCGAAGTCATTCGGCGCCAGGTGATGCATCATGGTCAGCACATGATGCGCCGGAATGCCGTTCTGATGCACCCGGTCGCTGGTGATCGCGTCATAGGTGTCGACCAGCGCCACGACCAGCACCGCGGTACTGAGCTGGTCTCCCTTGAGCCCCTCCGGGTAGCCGTTGCCGCTGAGCCGTTCGTGGTGATACCGGATGACATCCAGCGCCTCCTGAGGAACGCGACCGGCCTTGCGCACGAGTTCGTACCCGTCGACCGGATGGCGTTTCATGACTTCGAACTCTTCCTTGGTCAGCGGCCCCGGCTTGTCCAGGATTTCGACGGGCGTGCGCATCTTGCCAACATCGTGCAAAAGCGCCCCGAGACCCAGCAGTTCCAGATGTTCCCGCGCGAATCCCAGGTGCCGGCCGAAAGCAATCGAGAGGATACAGACGTTGATCGAATGAATGGCCGTGTATTCGTGGCGCTGACGCAGATTGGTCAGCCACAGTGAGGCGTTGGCATTGGTGGTGATGCTGGTGACCAGGTCGTTCACCACCGCCCGGGCGTGCTGGGTATTGGCCCCGTTGCCCAGACGAATGTCCTGCAGCACCTCGTCGATGTAGTCACGCGCCTGGTTGCGGAACTGCCACGCGCGCGGCAGTTCCTTGCGAAAGGCCGCGTATTCCCGGCGGCTCTGGGCCGTCGACGGCGTGGCCACATCCCACGGCTCGGTGCCCGACTCCCCGGAGCGGTCCCGGATGTCGCGGACCGGCGCCGCGTTCTTGCCACCCGTTGCAGGCCGGTTGCGCGGTGCGTGATCCTCCTCGGGAGGATCCGTGTCCACGTAGACGAACTTGCACAGATCGCGAATCTGGCGCAACTCGTCATTGTTGCTGATATAGAAACCCTGAAACAGGAACGGCGTTTCCAGCCACGGCCGGTCAAGCTCCGTGACGTACATGCCGATCCTGAGGTCCCCTGCGTCGACTTTCCGTTTCATTGGGAAGCTCCGTCCCGCCGTTGTTATCGCCGTCTCCCTGGCGCCGACCCGCTCCGCGCACAAATCGCGCCCATGCTCACCGCCCTTGCCGAATCAAGGGCCGGTTGCGCGGGATCTTGAGACAGAGTCTAGTCTAGACCCTGGCGCTTCGCGTGGCGAGCGCCGCGGTTGCGGGACGGCAACCATCCGGAAAATAGACCGGCCAGGCGCCGATAAATTCCCCGATTGGCCGCATTTGGCCGCCAGACCGCGTCATCGGCTCCTGTGACGGCTGTCACGCCACCGGCACGGCAGGTCAGTTATACCTACAATCAAATCTCGAACGACCCCGGCTGCCGGCCGGGGCTCCAATGGCTTTTGGGGGAAATACGATGTCCTGGCAACAATTGCTGACCCTCTGGTCGGATTCCCTGGCCTTGTCCGTGGCCATCTGGGCCGCATTGCTCATGCTGGCCCTGTATGTGGCGCGCCAACCCGCCCACCAGGCCATCCGCGCGGCGGCGGCCATGCTTCACCAGGCCTTCCGCCTGGCTGCCAGCTCTGTGCTCAGGGGGCAGCGACGCCTCCACGAACGCAACCGCGAGGTGCTGTTGGCTCAGGCCCAGGAACATGAGGAGCGGCTGCTGGAGCGCGAATTCCATCGGGTGAATGCCGTGGTGGCCCGCGATCTCAGCGGCTACCCGGCCTTGCACCGCACGCTCAGCGACCAGATCACCCGGATTGACGAGGATTACCGTCAGTCCACCGAGGTCCCCCCCACGCCTCCGGCCTGGATCGACGCGGTCAAGGCCATCGCCAAGGTTCCTTCCAACGGCGACCCGATGGTGGCCAAGATTCTCGGCGACATCCACAAGACCGTGGAAAAATCCAGCGACGAGGCAGTGCGTGAATACCGCGCGGCCAGCCACCGCCGGCACACCTTCCTGAAACGGATGCTGCCCTACTGGCGCAATCTCACCCATACGCTGGACGACGTCCTGAAGACGATTACCGGTCTGGAGGAACGTGCGCAGGTCATCGACACCCACATGGCGCGCTACGAGGACATCCGCGCCGGGCGCAACAGCGTGGTCGATTCGCTGTCTTCGTCGTCGATGACCCAGTTCCTGATCGCCGGCCTGATCATGCTGATTGCCGGCATGGGCGGCTGGATAAACTTCTACCTGATTTCGCTGCCCATGTCGGAAATGGTGGGCGGCAATCTCTACATCGGCGGCGTGCAGGTCTCGGAAGTCGCCGCCGGCGTGATCATCATGCTGGAAACCGCCTCGGGCATCTTCCTCATGGAGAGCCTGAGGATCACACGCATGTTCCCGGTCATCGGTGCACTGGATGACAAGATGCGCCGCCGCATGATCTGGATCACCGGCATCTTCCTGGTCGCCCTGGCCTGCATCGAATCGTCACTGGCCATGTTGCGCGACATGCTGGCCGCCGACCGGGAGGCGCTGACCCAGATGCTGGCGGCCGGAGCCAGTGCCGCGCCTCAGACGGCGCAGGTACGGATCATTCCGCTGCTCGCGCAAATGGGCATGGGCTTCCTGCTGCCCTTCATTCTCAGCTTCGTGGCCATTCCGCTGGAGTCGTTCATTCAGTCCGGCCGCACGGTGATGGGTGTGGTCGTCGAGGGGTTGCTTCGCTTCACCGCATTCCTGCTGCGACTTCTGGGCAACATCTTTGCGACCCTGGGCTCGGTTCTGGTGCGCCTCTACGACCTTGTCGTCTTCCTGCCCCTGGGCATTGAACGGCTGGTACGCCAGGCACGAACCCAGGGCTTCCCCGGCCATTCGACCGGCAACAGCAAGTCCTGAACCGGAGGAAGCAACATGCGAGCACTCAAGTTCATTCCCCTGCTGGTGGTGCTGGCACTCACCGCGGCCGGCTGTGCCAGCCACCAGGGTCACTCCCGTGCGGTCTACATGCTGCTCGACACCTCGGGTACCTACACCAAGGAACTGGACAAGGCCAACGGCATCATCAACTACCTGCTGGCGACGCTGACCAGCGGTGATTCGCTGGCCGTGGCCCGGATAGACAGTGGCAGCTTCAGCGAAAAGGACATCATCGCCAAGGTGACCTTCGACGGCCGACCGTCGGTAGCCAATCAGCAGAAACGGGCCTTCCGCACACAGGTGGACGAGTTCCTGAAGAACGTGAACGCCAGCGGCTATACCGACATCAGCGGCGGCATGCTCCAGGCTTCGCAGTACCTCACCGAAACCGGAGCGGGCAACGACTACATCCTGCTTTTTACGGACCTCAAGCAGGATCTCAAGAAGGGAGAGAAACGGGACTTCCAGCTCCCCCTCCAGGGAATCCACGTGGTGGCACTCAATGTCACCAAGCTGCGTTCGGATAACGTGGATCCGCAGGAATACCTCGACCGCGTGGACAAGTGGCAAAAGGTTGTCACCCAGGCGGGCGGTTCCTGGCGCCTGATGAACGACCTCAACAACCTCAACCGTCTGCTATCTGACTAGCAACCGTCCTGGCTAACTCCTTTGCGGCCGCCTCCCAGCGGCCGTTTTTTTGTCCGCGGATATCTCCTCCGGATTGACCGGGATCATTGCGCGCTCCGATTTCGTGGACGGTGGAGCCGATGCTGACCTGCGTCAATTTCAATCGCTGGCGCCCGTTGCAATCTTTGTGCAAGACCGGGCGCGGGGAAGGGATTCGGTCTCAGGACGAAAGGACACACCATTGCGGAATGTAAGGAGTAGCGGACATGGACGGGAAAGGGACGCGTCGGTTCCTCGTGCTCTGCTTCGCCGCCTCGACCCTGATGCTGGGCGGCGTCGTGCAGGCGACGGACACCGACTTCACCGACGGAATCACCGTGGACAGTGTGCTGGACGCAGCGGACAGCAATCCGGGAGACGGCATTTGCGATGACGGCGCCGGCAACTGCACGCTTCGCGCGGCGATCCAGGAAGCCAATCTCAATCCAGGCGAGGACATCATCTACCTGACCGGGATCAGCGATCCCAACAACCCCATCATTCTCTCCATCAACGGGGTTGACGAGTCCTGGGCGGACAGCCCGGCGGGCTCGCCGGATCCCTACGTGGTGGTGGACAACCCCGATGCCTCCGTGGGCGATCTCGACATCACCGACTCGATACAGATCATCGGCGCCGGCAGCGGCAATACCGTGATCGAGTGGTCCGAGGCTTCCCGGACGGACGGTGATCCATCCACGGGCGACCGCATATTCCAGGCGCAGGCGGTGGATGCCAACATCACCCTGGCCATCTCCGGTCTGACGCTCATGAATGGCAGCGTGGGCATCCCCAACTCCGAGGACCCCGCCAACCCCTACAACATCGAGGTGAATCCCGACGGGTCGATCTGGCAGTTCAAGCGCCAGGGCGGCGCCATCTGTCTGGGCGGTGGCGCGGCGGTCGCGCTTTTCACCCCGTCCACGCACGGTGGCGGAGGCGACGGCGGACCACCGACCGGCGGCGAGGGGGAAGAAGGTTTCGCGATCGAAAGCGCCACGCTGACCGATGTGACTGTGGTCAACAACAGCTCGGGCGCCGACGGAGGCGGTCTGTATAACGCGTCTCCCCTGACACTGAGTCAGTCGCTGTTCTGGGGCAACCTGGCCGGTGCCAATGGCGGCGCAGTCTACAATGACGCAGCAGCGAGCATTGTTGACACCACCCTGGGCCCCATCAGCAGCGATGTGGACTCGACAGCCAATCACGCCGAAAACGGTGGCGGGCTCTTTGATACAGGCTCGCACACCACCGACATCGTGCGCAGCGCGATCAACGGCAACACCGCCACGGGCGGTGGCGCCATTGCCGGCCGGAGCCTGGTGCGCATCAACATCACCAACTCCACCATCGATGGCAACAGCGCCACCGATGTCGGCGGCGGTGTGACCACAAATGGCACCATCCACCTGCTCAATTCCACCGTGACGGACAACTCGGCGGTCAGCGACGCCGATTTCGGCGGCGGTGGACTCAACAGCTTCGGCAGTGGTACCTACATCCTCAAGAACACCCTGCTGAGTGGCAACACCGTTGCCACCAACGCGGCCAACTGCGGCTGTACCGGCGGGTCCTGCACCGGCGGGAACCAGTTCGTCTCCCAGGGACACAATCTGGAGGACGCGGCAAGTTGCGACCTCCAGGGCACCGGCGACATCGAGAACACGGACCCGCAACTCAAAGTGCTGGCCAACAATGGTGGCCGCACCGACACCCGCGCCCTGCCCTCGATTGCCGCCGGTGACGCAGTGACCAGTGCGGCCATCGATGCCGGGGACGACAACGGTTGCCCCAACAACGACCAGCGGGAGGGCATCCGCCCTGCGGATGGCAACCTGGACGGCACCCTGGTATGTGATATCGGTGCATTCGAGTTGTTCATCCATACCGCGGACCTGCATATCCAGAACATGATCGCGGCGGACCGCTCGGTCAAGGACGAGGATCTGCCGGTCACGATCGAGATTCACAACGGTCCGGAAGCCACGGCCAGTGCATCCAACGTGGTGATGAGCACGGACCCGCTTGACGCGGACGTGACCATCAAGTCGGCCGAGCTTGTGCTGGGAACGGCAACCACGCCCTGCACGATCGCCAACCAGGTCGTGACCTGCAGCATCGGCACACTCGACGTCGACCAGGTGGCTACGGTCAACCTCGAACTCACACCGACCAGACCGGGCGTCATGACAGTCGTCGCGAAAGTGACGGCGGACGCTCCGGCCGATCCCATTCCGGAAAACAATACCGCCAGCACGTCCACGCTCGTGGTCGGGTCCGCGGACATGTCGCTGAAGGGCGCCTTCCAGCAGTCCGTGATCTATGTGGGCACGCCGTTCTCCGCCGTGCTGACAATCACCAACAATGGTCCCCATGAGGCCACGGAGCCGAGATTCACAGGTTCCCTCACCGGTGACGTGACAATCGACTCGATCAGCAGTCCGGATGGGCTGTGCCGCATGAACGCCGGCGCTTATGTCTGCGAATTCGGCACCATGCAGGTCGGTGACAAGGCCACCATACGCATCTCCGGGACTGTCAATTCGGCAACGACGGTTGTCGTGGACGGTCAAGTGGTCTCCGCACCCGAAGACGATCCGGATACGACGAACAATGTCGGCAAACTGACAGTCGACGTCACCGAATCCCTCGTGCCTCCCACCGGCGGCACGGCGGACAGTGGCGGTGGTTGCGCCTATGACCCGCGGGCGCCGTTCGATCCGACGCTGTTGATCCTCGCCGCTGCGGGCCTGGCGGGACTGGCATGGAAACTGAGGAAGGCGACCAGAGGACGCTGAAAGACCTGCCGGCGGGCTCGGTTTCCGGGCGGAGCCCGCCGGCACGCTGGAGTACCGTGCGCTGACCGCGGACGATGCTCCCGCAAGGAAGCGGACACCGGGCAAGGAGACGATCATGAAATCGTTCATGTGTGGGCTTGGATGCTCACTCGCGATCGTGGCAGCAGTTTTTGCCGGCCGGGCATTTGCCGGCGATTCCGATTTCTCCAACGGCATCCAGGTGGACAGTGTCGTCGATGCTGTTGACAGCAACCCCGGGGACGGAATCTGCGATGATGGCGCCGGTCAGTGCACACTTCGTGCCGCGGTCCAGGAGGCCAACCTGCACGCCGGTGAAGACACGATTGATCTCACCGCCATCAACGATCCGAACAATCCCATCATTCTGAGCCTGAACGGCGTTGACGAAACCTGGGCCGAGAGCCCCGCCGGGGCGAGCCAGCCGTTTGTGGCGGTGGACACGCCGGATCCATCAATCGGCGATCTGGACATCACCGACTCGGTAAAGATTACCGGCGCCGGCCGCGATCTTACCGTCATCCAGTGGTCCGCGGCCTCACGCAATGACGACGATCCGGCCACGGGAGACCGGATCTTCGAGGTGATTGCCACGAATGCGAGCATCACGGCAACCATCTCGGAGCTTCAGGTGAGAAACGGATCGGTGGGCGTGACTCGATCTACCGATCCATCCAATGTCTACAACATCCAATTCAACAGCGACGGCACAATCTGGCAGTTCAAACGCTTTGGTGGCGGCATCTGTCTCGGCACCTGCACCACCATCTCGCTGTTTCGGCCGGGCGAGCATGGTGGTGGCGGCGGCGGTGGTGGTGGCGGACACCACGGTGGCGGTCATGAAGGGGGCCATGATGAATCAGGCCCGACGGTGGAAAGCGCCACGCTGACCAATGTTGCCGTGGTCGGCAACTTTGCCGGTGCCGATGGCGGCGGCCTGTATTCGGCCGTGCCGCTCACCATCGAACGGTCCCTCTTCTGGGGCAATGAAGCCGGCACCAACGGCGGTGCGATTTACAACAGCGCCACCATGAACATGATCGACACCACCCTTGGCACCATCAGCACGGACCCGGCGTCCACACCCAACACGGCCGAGAATGGTGGCGGGCTGTTCGACAGCGGCTCACACACGTCTCATATCATCCGCAGCGCGATCAACGGCAACAGCGCGACGGGCGGCGGCGGCATTGGCGGCCGGCGTCTGGTACGGCTGGATATCGTCAATTCCACCATCAGCAACAACAATGCGCGGGATATCGGAGGTGGCATCACCACCAATGGTACCGCGTCGCTTCTCAATGCGACCGTCGCCGGCAACGCCACCGCGGGAGATGCCGATTTCGGAGGTGGCGGGTTGAACAGCTTCGCCGGCGGCACCTATCTGCTGAAAAACACCCTCCTCGCCGACAATACCGTGGCGGGGAATACCGTGAATTGCGGATGTACCGGTGGTGCCTGTCAAAGTCAGCAGCAGTTCATATCCCTCGGCAACAACCTGGACAGCGGCGACGCCTGCGGCCTCACCGAGAACGGCGACCAGTCCGATGCGATCGCCTACCTCAAACCCCTGGGCAACTACGGCGGCCCCACCGACAGCCGCGCCCTGTCCTCGCTTGCCGCCGGTGACGCGGTGACCAGCCCCGCCATCGACGCGGGCAACGACAACGGCTGTCCCAACAACGATCAACGAGGCGGCATCCGGCCTGCGGATGGTGATCTGGATGGCAGTTTCCACTGCGATATCGGTGCCTACGAACTGTTTGTACACACAGCCGATGTGCACATCCAGAACATGGTTGCCGCAGATTGGTCCGTGAAGGACAACCCGCTCGCAATCCGCGTGGAAATCCACAACGGGCCCGGTGCGACAGCCCAGGCCGATGGCGTCACCCTGGTCACGGACCCGCTGGACGGCGATCTGGCCATCGAGTCCACGCAGATTGCCGTGGCCGGTACCACCAGCACGTGCGGCGTCGCCGGCCAGGTCATTACCTGCGATATCGGCACGCTCCCGATCAACGCCGTCGCCACAGCCATCTTCTGGCTGAAACCGACAGTCCCCGGCCTGCGCACAGTCACGGCCCACGTCACTTCGACTTCACCCGCCGATCCGATGCCCGGCAACAACACCGCCGGGGTGACCACCCGGATTCTCGGTTCGGCCGATCTCACCGTGACGGGAAGTTTCCAGCAAACGCGGATCATGCGGAACCAGCGCATGACAGGCGTCTTCATTATCACCAATCAGGGCCCGCACGAAGCAACCGAGCCACGCTTTGCCGGCACCCTGGAAGGCGACGTCAGTCTCGAGTCGATAACGAGCTCAAGCGGCTTCTGCCGAATCAGCGAGGACGGCTATCTCTGTGAACTCGATTCCCTGGCACCGGGCGATTCGGCGGTGGTCCGGGTAAGCGGCACGCCGACCGCGGTCGGTGCGTTGACGCTCAGTGTGAGTGCGCTGTCCTCGCCGGAGCAGGACCCTGTCCCGTCCGACAACTACAAGACGGTAAGCGGAGACGTCATGGAGGCCGCGGCCACGCCCACGGGCGAAGCCGGCAACGGCGGCTGCGCCTACAGTCCCGGCAGCCCGTTCGATCCGACACTGCTCATCCTTGCCGGCATCGCCATCGCCGGTCTCGGTTGGCGACAACAAGCGCGGCGCCGATGAGTTACACTCCGCCCGGTCGCGGGCTCCCTCGCCGACGGGAACCCGCCCCTGTTGCGGAGCCATCCATGGAACTGATCTGTCTGATTCGCTCGGCCGGGCTCGCAATCACGCCGCGCTTTCTGCGGGACCGACTGTTCTGGGGCCTCGTTTTCGCGGGTGTCCTCCTCATGGCCGGCACAGGGTGGCTGCTGTCCAGCCTGTTTCCCGGCCGTGCGGAGACCGGCTGGGCCTTGATCGGCCTCGCTTTCTGGCAGCCTTTGCTGGAAGAGATCTTCTTCCGCGGCGCAATACAGGGCGCCTTCCTGGATACCCGATCCGGCGGTACCCGCCTGGTGCGCGAAGTCACGGCAGCCAACGTGATACAGGCCCTGCTCTTCGCTGCGGCTCACCTCGCCTGGCATCCACCCGCCTGGGCCCTGGCTCTGATCGTCCCCGGCGCGGCGTTCGGCTGGCTGCGTGATCGCCACGGCCATATCGGCGGCGCCCTGCTCGCCCACGTCACCTGGAATGTCCTGTATTTCGGGCTCGTGCCCGGGTTACTGGCATCCGGAAGCTGAGCCGGAGGACCCGTTGATCTGCGTCATTGCGCCGGGACCCGCCTCAGGGAGAGAATTTCACGGCATGGACAAGCACCACTTGGATCGCTTATCAGTGAGGGAACACCCATGAAGAGTCATTTGTTGTCAGGAATTCTTGCGGGACTGATCGGCGCTGCCGTCGCCCTGCCTGCAATGTCCGCACCGCCGGCAACCGCCGGTCGCAGCGGCATGTCACCGCCGGGCGCGGCTGTCCGCGACCAGCAGCAGCAGCGCCAGATGGACCGTGATCAGATGCGGGACCAGATGCGGGACCAGATGCGCGACAAGGACATGACGAAGGACCAGGATCGGATGCGCGATCAGGATCGGGACAGGGATCGGGACCGAATGCAGGACACCAGCGGAGACATGGATCAGGACCGCACCCGTGATCGGGACATGAGCGGCGATCAGGACCGTCTCCGCGAACGTGACCGGATGATGGACCAGGACCGGATTTTCGGTTCGCAACTCATGACCGAGCAGGAACGTCAGCAATACCGGGAACGCATGCGGGCGGCCAGCACCGAACAGGAACGTGAACAGATTCGCGCAGAGCACCACGAGCAGATGATGCAGCGGGCCCGCGAACAGGGAGTCACCCTGGAGCCTGAAGAAGGCCAGGACGACTGAGGCACATCTCCTTCCACGAACGAAGGGCGCGGCATCCGCCGCGCCCTTCGCTTTCTGGAAAACCCCGACTGTTCCCGGTTGCCGGTCAGCCGTAGCGACCGGTGATGTAGTCGTCGGTCTGTTGCTTGATCGGGTTGGTGAAAATCGAATTCGTGTCGTTGAACTCGATCAGCTTGCCCAGATACATGAAGGCCGTGTAGTCGGAGACTCGTGCCGCCTGTTGCATGTTGTGGGTCACGATGACGATCGTGTAATCGTCCTTCAGTTCGCTGATCAGTTCTTCGATCTTCAACGTGGAAATCGGGTCCAGCGCCGACGCGGGCTCATCCAGCAGCATGACTTCCGGCTTCACCGCGATGGCCCGGGCGATACACAGCCGCTGCTGCTGACCGCCGGAAAGACGCGTACCGCCCTGTCGCAGCTTGTCCTTCACCTCGTCCCACAAGGCCGCCTTTTTCAGCGCCCACTCCACGCGCTCATCCATCTCGCGACGGCCCAGCCGTTCGTATAGCTTC
>JASFQN010000028.1:0-19824 GCA_050115425.1 Gammaproteobacteria bacterium
CAGGCCGCGCGCCTTACCGACGACCTGTCCGTGCGTTTTGCCGCGGTGGTGCACGATCTTGGCAAGGCGCTCACGCCCGCTGACATGTTGCCCCGGCATCACGGTCACGAAGAGCGCGGCGTGCCGCTGGTGCGTGCCTTGTGCGAACGCCTGCGCGTGCCGCGTGATTATCGGGAACTGGCCGAAGTGGTCGCGCGCTATCACCTGATCTGCCACCGGGCCGGCGAACTGCGACCGTCCACCCTGCTGCGTTTGCTGGAAGTGACCGACGCCTTTCGCCGGCCCGAGCGCTTCGAGCGCTTTCTGCTCGCCTGCGAGGCCGATGCGCGGGGTCGCGCGGGTCTCGAGGATCGCGTCTACGATCAGCCCGTGCGACTGCGGGCGGCGCTGGAGGCGGCCCACGGCGTGGATGCCGGGGCGCTCGCGCGAGAAGGCCTGGTTGGCCCGGCAATCGCCGCCGCCCTGCGTGAACGGCGCATCAAGGCGATCAGGGCGGGCCTCGCCGACGCCTGAGACGACGGGTTTCGCCAGGTCAGTCGGCGGGGCCGTAATAGGTGAAACCAACCCCCACGAAGCTGGTGTCCACCAGTGTTTCCGCGTTGGTCCGGCCCGCGCGCACGCCGATGTCCCAGTGGCGGTCGAGCGCATGACGGTAACCCACCTGATAGGTGTCGGCCGTGCTGTTGTCCTCGGCAAGCGCGTCATGGACAACGTCGCCGTAGACACGGGATCCCCCGTTGAATCGCCAGCTCACAGTGGCGCCCAGGCTGTGGTCGAGCACGCTGCGGGTCAGTGTGAGGGCGGAATTGTCCAGAAAGCGCAGGGACATCCGCGAATTCACCATGGTCGGATCCCGCGAATAGCTGTGCCAGCTGCCGCGCACGTCCACCCTGAGATGCTGCCATCCGGCGTAACCCAGACTGGCAGACAGGATGTCGTCGTTGATGCCGGTTTCGGTGGTCATGGTCATGCCGCCTGGCCCGGGCCCGGGCATCGGATTGACGACCGTGGTGTCGCTGTACAGCGTGAGATGCCGGCGGGCCGGTGCGAACGACCAGCGGATATCGCCGGCCACGCGGCTTACGCGAACCTCGAATGTTTCCGTCACGAAATCGCCGGATTCACCCCAGTGCTCGTAACTCGCCTCGCCGCGGATGTGGTCGGTGAGCAAGGCACCCACGCCAACGAAATAGCGGTTGCCCTGAAAGTCGCCGCGATCGGAGGGCAGTGAAGTGCGTTCGAGCGCCCAGACGGCATCAAACACGGGAGTGAAGTGGTAATCGCCGCCAAGGTAGAAGCTGCGCCCGCTTTCCGAATCACCAAGTGCTTCGACGGAGAGCGTCCAGGGACGGGGGGGCGATTCGGCCGCCATCGCCGATCCCACGGCGATGACAAGCACGGCAAACAGGGCCGATGCTCGCATGACATGTCCTCGAGTCCTTGAGGTGGCCGCCAATCTAGCATGGCGGCCCGAGCGATCGCTTGACCTGGATCAGAGAAAATAGATGAGCAGAGCCGCGCCCAGCAGCACCCGGTAGATCACGAACGGCGCGAACCCGATACGACTGATCAGGCGCATGAACAGATCGATGCAGGCGTAGCCGCTGACAAACGCAATGGCCATGGCGGCGGCGAAGGTTCCCCAGGGCAGAGCCTGCGGATGGATGACGAGATGGACCAGGTCGAGGCCACCGGCAAGCACGCTGACCGGGATGGCGAGCAGAAAAGAGAACCGCGCCGCGCCTTCCCGTGACAGCCCCTGAAACACGCCGGCGGTCATGGTGATGCCCGAGCGTGAGGTGCCCGGTATCAGGGCCAGTGCCTGGGCAACCCCGATGACCACCACGTCCCGGGCGCCCACGTCGTGCTCGGTGCGAGCGCCCCGGCAGCGCGCATCGGCCCACCAGAGCAGCAGGCCGAAGAAAATCGAACTGGCGCCGATCACCAGCGGCGAGCGCAGTGCCTGTTCGGCGTATTCGGCCACCAGCAGGCCGGCGAGCCCCACCGGGATGGTGCCGAACAGCACCGCCCAGGCGAGGCGGGCATTCGGCGTCAGGCCGCGGCCGGTCAACGACCCGAACCAGGCCCCCGTCAATTCGATGACTTCCCGGCGCAGATAGAGCAGTACCGCGAACAGCGTGCCGGTGTTGGTGGCCACATCGAAATACAGCCCCTGGTCCCGCCAGCCGAACAGATGCGGCATGAGGATCAGATGCGCGGAACTGGAGATCGGCAGGAACTCGGTGAAGCCCTGGATCAGTGACAGGACAATGATCTGCGTGATGCTCATGCGGCGTCTCTTCGGTGACGGACTTGGGTATTCGTGTCAGAGCCGGTGGGCCAGGTCGCGGAAACCGAAGCCCGAAGGCAACGTGTCCAGGCCGCGTTGCAGGCCGATGACCTTGAAGCGTTCACCCATTTCCCCGGGCAATGCCAATTGGCGCGCCTGTTGCGCAAGCATCATCTGATCGCGCGGATCGTCGGTGGCGAGATCCGCCATCACCGAGTCGATACCGCTGCCCAGCAGGAAATGCGCCTGCGTCGTATAGCCCGCGAGCGACAGACCGGCATCCACACCGGCTTCGGCCACGGCGGTGAAATTGACCCAGGCGGTGATGTCCTGCAGGCCGGGGTACAGCAGCGCGTCTTCGTGTGCGCGGTGGCGGTAGTGGCACATCAAAGTGCCACGGTCGCGCTCGGGCAAATAATACTCGCGCAAGGGCATGCCGTAGTCGATGAGCAACAGCAAGCCGGTCTCGAGCAGGCCAGCGAGGCTGGCAACGAGGGCCGGCAATTGCGGCGACCACTCACTTTCGTAACCCTCGGGCAGGCACTGACCGGTTTCGGCTTCCAGCGCATGCACCGCCGACTCCAGCGCCTCCGGGGCGGGGCGATCAATCAGGACCAGCGTGTCGTCCGACTGGCCGACGCCGATCTGGCGCAGCCCGTCGGGGCCGATACGAAAGCGTTCCACCGGCAGGGCATCGAGCAGTTCGTTGCCGAGGATGACACCGCTGAGGGTTTGTTCGGGCAGCCGTTCGAGCCAGGTCACGCGCTCGGCCAGATGAGGAACCGTTGCTTCAATCACATCGCGCTGGCGCTCGCGCAGTGAGCCGCTGACTTCCAGAATCAGATAGCGCTCCGGGAGCGCCCCGAGACGTTCCAGCGCGGCGAGCAGATCGGCGGCCAGGCGGCCGCTGCCGGCGCCGGCTTCCAGGATGACGCTTCCCGGTCCCGTGCGCTCGAGAATGTCGGCGCACTGGCGTGCCAGGCAGCCGGCGAACAGCGGCGAGATTTCCGGAGCGGTGACAAAGTCCCCGGCGGCACCGAATTTCTGGGTCCCGGCACTGTAGTAGCCGAGCCCGGGCGCATAGAGTGCCGCGTTCATGTAGTCGTGGAAGGACAGGAAGCCGCCGCCGGCTTCGATGAGGCTACGGATATGGTCGGTCACGCGGCGGCAATGGGCGGCCGCTTCCGGGGCGGGCTCCGGAAGGTCGAACAGGGTTGGATCGAGGCGCTCGCGCATTCGATGGCTTTCCTGGATGACAGCGCGTCCGCGGCTCGGGACGCCGGGCGGCATTGTGTCACAATGCGCCTTCGGGCGCCTCCCCGGGTGTCCTCCGCCGGGAGAACTTCATGAGCAAGAACAACAACACGCTCGACGGCCGGACGGCCTTGATCACGGGCGCGGCCAAGCGGATCGGCGCCGCCGTCACGCGTGCGCTGCATGCCGCCGGGATGAACGTGGTGATCCACTACCATCGTTCCGTCGCCGAGGCCGAAGCACTCAGCCGGGAACTCAACGAGGCACGTCCCGATTCGGCCGTGACCGCGCAGGCGGACTTGCTCGAAGTGGGTGGCTTTCCCTCCCTCGTGAAGAGCGCGCGGCAGTGGGGCAGTCTGGACGTGCTGGTCAACAATGCTTCGAGTTTCTTCCCCACGCCACTCGGATCGGTCAACGAAATGCAGTGGGACGATCTCATCGGCACGAACCTCAAGGCCCCGTTTTTTCTTTCCCAGGCCGCAGCCGCCGAACTCAGGGCCGTGTCGGGCTGCATCATCAATATGGTCGACATCCACGCCGACCGTCCGCTGGACAACTATCCCGTGTATTGCGTCGCCAAGGCGGGTCTGGTGATGCTCACCCGGTCCCTGGCGCGTGAACTCGGCCCGGACGTGCGGGTCAACGGCATCGCCCCGGGCGCGATTCTCTGGCCCGAGGCGGGGGTGAGCGTCGAGAACCGGCGCGCCATTCTCGAAGCCACTGCGCTCAAGCGCGCCGGCAATCCGGCCGACGTGGCCCGCACCGTGTTGTTCTTCGTGCGCGAAGCGCCCTACGTCACCGGGCAGGTGTTGGCGGTGGATGGGGGGCGGACGGTTTAAGGAGCATGCAAACGACAACCTGCCCGCAAACCGCGTAGAATGAAACACATAACGGACACGCGACCGGGAGGCATGGAGATGTTTCTCAAGCACGTATCATCGGGCCATCTGGTCGAGGTTCTGGACTTGCAGGCACTGTTCGATCCCCACAAGGCGCAGGTGACCGGACGATTCAATGTCGGCGAGGACCTGCCGGAACCCGAGCATTTCAAGAAAGCCCGGCTGGTGTTTCCCAGCGGTGAAGATCTGCCGCGCTGCTGGTGTGACCCGCATTACCGGGAGGCGCGCTGAGCGGAGTCAGTAGCGCAGACCGACCTGCCGGTAGAGATGGGCAAGCAGCCAGAGCGGTCCGATCAGCAGGAATTGCAGGTCCTTGAAGAACGACGGCTTCCTGCCCTCGATGCGGTGGCCGACGAACTGGCCGATCCAGGCGCCCACGAAGATTGCGAGACTGGCCGCCCAGAGCGGCCCGGGCAGGGCCGCGAGTCCCAGGGTCAGCCACACGACGAGCAGCGAGAAGATCAGCATGCCAAGCGCAAGTCGCGGAGACAGCGACAGGTAGTAGACAATGGCCGCGAGCAGGAAGAGCGTGGCCCAGTTGAGCCAGGGAGAGAGTGCCCCGAAAGCCGAGGGCACGGGGATGGACCAGAGCAGACCCACGACACTCAAGACGATCAGCGGCACACAGATCCAGTGGATGCGCTTGTTGACCGGGTTCTGATGGCTATCACCATACTCGGCCAGCCAGCCGTCGACGCTTTTCATGATTCGTTCCTCCCGGTGTCCGCTTCAGGATAGATGCTCGGGACCGCCAGGGCCACAGGGATACCCGCGATGCGACTCTTGCGCTTCATATCGGCAATGAAATTCCTTTCCGAGCCGCGCCGGCTGGAACTCTATCCGCCCTTTTTCATGATGCGCATCAAGGTGCTCGAGATGCGGGACAACTGGCGCCATATCCGCATCCGCCTGCCACTCAATACGCTGTCGCGCAATCCGGGCGGCGTGATGTTCGGGGGCTATCAGGCCTCGCTGGCCGACCCTGTGGCGGCGCTGGCCTGTTCACGGGTGTTTCCGGGCTATTCGGTGTGGACGCGGGCGATGTACATCGATTTCCAGAAGGGCGGCGAAACGGATCTGGAACTGCGCTTCACTTTCGACCCCGAACAGGAATCGGCAATTGCCGCCGAACTGGAACGGAACGGCCGTTGCACGCCCACGTTCGAATACGGTTACTACCTGACCGATGGCACCCTGTGCACGCTGATCCGGAACACCGTGGCCATCCGCCCCAAGGGTTATCTCAGGGCGCGCACGCCGCCCGCCGATCTGGACGACCTGGGCTGATACCGGTGCACGGACACTGGCGCGGCCCGAGCCGGGGGGCTTCGCGGGCGCCATCCGGGTCCGGGTGAACCGGGCCCGGCGGCTCGGCTTCGGGTGGCCGGCGCCGCTGGCACACCGAATGGCCCGGCTTCGCGCTACACTTGAGTTGATTGCCCGCGGGCGAGGGGACCTGGAGCGGTTCATGAAAGCACTCAAGAAAAGCACGGTGGACGAGGTCATCGAGGCGGCGAAGCTGGGGCATTTCGACCGCGTGGTCGGCGCGATGATCCACATGACGCCTGAGCAACTGGCCGAGTTCAAGGCCCTGGTGTGGCTGGGGCAGGGCCATGAGCGCCTGCGCAACTGGGATGCCCTGGTGATCGAGGCACGCTCCAAACTGGACCGGGAGACGCCACGGGTGATGGCCGAGGACCCCGGGCTCGCCCACGACCTGGCCGCCGGACTCGAGATCATGGAGTCCGCCGGCCGCATCTGATCGGCGATGGACACGCTCACTCACGCCCTCAGTGGCGCGGTGCTGGGCCGCGCCACCGCTGCGCAATCCGGCGATCCGGGCCGGCTCACGGCACGCGAGCGGAGCTGGATCGGTTTTCTGGCCTGCGTTTTTCCCGATGGCGACATCGTTGTGCGCCTGTTCACCAGCCAGCTCGGCTACCTCAACCTGCATCGCGGTGTGACGCATTCACTGATCATGCTGCCGATCTGGGCCGTGCTGCTGGGAGGTCTGTTCTGGTGGCTGTTTCGCCGTGGGCGGCGCTTTCAGCCCATTGCCGTGCTGTGCGGGCTGGCCATCGTCCTGCACATCGCCGCCGATTTCATCAACAGTTATGGCACCCAGATCCTCGCTCCGCTGAGCGACCGCAAATTCGCCTGGGCGAGCACGTTCATTATCGATCCCGGTTTCACGGCCATCCTGGTGGCGGGACTGCTTGTCTCCGTGTGGCGGGAATCGCGTCGGGCGGCGGCCGTCAGCCTGGCCGTGCTGGCCCTTTACGTTGGCGGCGAAGCCGTGGCGCACCTGCGCGCGGCCGCCCTGGGCGATGCCTACGCCCGCCGACACGCGCTCGCCGGAGCGGTCACCGATGTTTTTCCCCAGCCGCTGTCACCCTTCAACTGGAAGATCGTGGTTTCCGCCGCGGACGGCTACCACATTGCCTACGTGAACCTGCTGGCCGGGCAGCCACCGCCTCCACCCGGGCCGGACGCCGGCCTGGTGACCCGGGTCCTGGCACTCTATCAGCCGGCCAACCGGATGGACTGGCAGACGCGCCGGCGATTCGGAGACAACACGGACGTGAGGACATTTGCCGAAATGGCCTGGGCGCGGCCCGGTTTTGCCGGCTTTCGACGCTTTGCGGCGTTGCCCTGGCTGACGGACGTGGAGCGCACCGGCAATACCGAATGCGCCTGGTTCAGCGACCTGCGATTCAGCATTGGCGAATTGCGTTCCCCGTTCCGCTACGGCATGTGCCGCGAGGGCGTGGGGCACTGGGTGCTGCGCACCGGGGACGGCGGCTGATCAGATCTCGACAAGGCCGTCCGGCAATTCGTTGGAATCCGTCACGCCGCGCGGGTAATGCTCGGCCATGGCCTCTCCGATCGCCTCGATGGCGGTGACGAAGCCGTCCGCCGTGCGCCCGGCCCGCACCTCCGAGACAAAGTCCGCGACGATCGCTTCCCAGCGCTTCTCGCCGACCTTCTGGTGAATTCCGGCGTCGGCGAGAATCTCGACATAATGTTCGGCGCGCGAAACGAACAGCAAAACGCCCGAATGATCACGCGTGGCGTGTACGCCGCGCTCCACGAACTGCTGATAGGCCATGCGTGCGGCGCGCGCCGCACGGAGGCGCCGCGGCACCAGGCGGATGCGCACGCCCGGTGCGAGAAACACGGCCGCCAGCACCACGAACAGCGCGAGCTGGAACAGATAGAAATCGGCGGTTTCGGTCAGCCACCCAAGCCAGTGAATCAGGCCTGGAATGATCAGCGCCGCGAGCGCCGACCAGAGCATGGGGATGTAGTAATAGTCGTCGCTGCGCCGGGCGAGCACGGTGACAAATTCGCCCGAAGTGCGCTTTTCCGCGGCTTCCACCGCGGCGCGTATGCGTTCGCGATCATGCTGGGACAGTTGTCTCATCGCGAGGACCTCTGATCGGTGTGTGGGCGCATTCTCCAGGCCTGCAATCGATTGGTAAGACGGGCGACGCGGTCCGGACCCTTGCGGTCGCTACCAGCTTCCGGAGGCACCGCCGCCACCGAAACTGCCGCCCCCGCCGGAAAAGCCTCCGCCGCCGAAGCCGCCCCCGCCGCCAAAGCCGCCGCCACCGAATCCGCCGCCCCAGAAACCACCGTGATAACGGCGGTTGAAGCCGCGTCGGCCGAGAATGGGGCCGAAGATCAGGGGCAGGAAGAAGAAGCCGATCATGAACAGCATGAAGATCAACTGCGCCGACTGGTGGCGCCGGTGCCGCGGTTGCGGCAATTCGCTGTCGCCACCGAGCACCTTGAGCATGGCGCGGGTGCCGGCGAGGATGCCGGTCTCGAAACGGCCCTGGCGGAAGTCGGGCAGGATCACGTTGTGAATGATCGCGTGGCTGGCGGCATCGGTAAGGCGGCCCTCCAGCCCGTAGCCGACTTCGATGCGCACATGGTGTTCCTGGTAGTCGACCAGCAGGATGGCGCCATTGTCCTTGCCCTTCTGGCCGATGCCCCAGTGGCGGCCGAGCTGGTAGCCGTACTCTTCGATGGGGTAGCCGTCCAGCGTCGGCACGGTGAGCACGACGACCTGTTCGCCCGAACCCTTTTCATAGGCGGCCAGTTCGGTCTCCAGTGTGTCACGCGCCCGTGCCGAAAGCAGACCGGCCTGGTCCACCACCCGGCCGGTCAGTGCGGGGAAGGCGGGTGCCTCGGCGGCCAGGGCTGCCAGCGGCAGCATGGCGAAGAGGGCGGGGATCAGGAAAAGACGTTTCATCGGTTCAGAATTTTACCTGCGGGACTTTCTCGGCCCCTTCGGTGGCAGTGAAGTTTTCCTTCACCCTGGCGTCCGGGTACAGCATCGAGGCCCACCAGCGGCCGGGGATGGTGCGCAGTTCGGTGTTGTAACGCTGTACGGCCTGAATGTAGTCGCGCCGGGCGACCGCGATGCGGTTTTCCGTGCCTTCCAGTTGCGACTGCAGGGTGAGGAAATTCTGGTTGGACTTGAGGTCCGGATAGCGTTCCACGGTGACCAGCAGCCGGGACAACGCGCCGCTCAGCGCCGCCTGATTCTTCTGGAACTGCTGGAAGGCTTCATGGTTGGTGAGGATGTCCTTGGGAATCTGCATCTGCGCCACCCGTGAACGCGCCTCGGTGACCTCGGTCAGCACATCCTTTTCCTGCTTCGCGTACCCTTTGACCGTCTCCACCAGATTGGGGACCAGATCGGCGCGGCGCTGATACTGGTTCTCGACCTGTGACCAGGCGGCCTTCACCTGTTCGTCATAGGTCGGTATGTTGTTGATGCCGCAACCGCTCAACAGCGCAACCAGCGTGAACAGGGCGGTCAGGGGCAGGAGGCGGCGGAGCGTCGTCATTGCCGTCATGGGGCGTCCTCGGCGAACTGTGAAAAGGCTTGCAGGATGATAGCAGACGCGCCCGACGGTGGGGCAACCAGACCGGCAACGCAGCGGGGGGCAGCATGGCAGGGAAGAAAGAAAAACGACTGGTGGTTCTGGTGCACGGCTGGAGCGTGCGCAGCACCGAGACCTACGGCGGTCTGCCCGACCGGCTCAAGCGCGAGGCCCGCCGCAAGGGGCTGGATCTGGACGTGCGCAACATCTGGCTGGGCGAGTATGTGAGCTTTCACGATGAAGTGCGCGTTGCCGATCTTGCGCGTGGCTTTCAGGCGGCCCTGCAAAGGGAAGCGGGTGACACACTGGACGGCGGGCAACGCTTCGTATGCATCACCCATTCCACCGGCGGACCGGTGGTGCGCGCCTGGTTGCAGCACTTCTACCTCGCGCGCGGCCGCAAGACCACCCCGCTGAGCCACCTGATCATGCTCGCGCCGGCCAATTTCGGTTCCGCGCTGGCCCAGCTTGGCAAGAAGCGCCTGTCGCGACTCAAGTCGTGGCTGGAGGGCGTGCAACCGGGTACCGGCGTGCTCGACTGGCTGGAGCTGGGCAGCCCGGAGAGCTGGGAGCTCAACCAGCGCTGGCTGGAAGACCACGCACGGATCATCGGGCCCCGCGGCACCTGGCCCTTCGTCCTCATCGGGCAGAGTATCGATCACAAGCTCTACGATCACCTCAATGCCTACACCGGCGAAATGGGCAGCGATGGCGTGGTGCGCACGGCGGCAGCCAACATCAACGCCCATAGCGTCACGCTGAAACAGCAGAAGCCGCGGGCCGGCAAGGACGGACAGGGCTACACCGCCCCGAAACTCAGCGTGGGCAAGACCGCTACCTGCGAGGATGTGCCGATGGCGGTGCTGCCGGGACTCTCGCACTCCGGCGAACGCATGGGCATCATGCGCAGTGTGCCGGCAGAGGGTGGCGACCACCCGACAGTCACCGGGATTCTCGACTGTCTGAATGTGAAAACCCGTGCCGACTACGACAGGCTGCGCGAGCGTTTCGATGCGCTGACCGCGAACACCCAGGCATCCGAGCGGGTGGAGACGCTGGATCTGCCAGGCCCCTTCGACCGTACCCGGATCAAGGATCCGTGCAGCATGGTGATCTTCCGCGTGACCGACGATCAGGGCAGGGCGGTGACCGACTTCGACCTGTTGCTCACCGCCGGCGGTGACGACGACCCGGACCGGCTGCCGCCCGGGTTTTTTGTGGATCGCCAGAAGAATTCCCGTGCCGGCAACACGGTCACCTATTACGTCAACCATGCGCTGATGAAAGGCAGCGACGCCGTACGCCGCAAGGATGAAGACGATGGCGACGTCATCCGCGGCGAACGCAGGCCGGCGGAGAGCCTGGGCATCCGCATCACTCCGCATCCGGGCGACGGATTCGTGCATTACCTGCCGGCGTCGCTGCACGCGACGCCGAAGAATCTGGATCACTTCGTTCGTGCCAACCAGACCACCCTGGTCGATATTGTCCTGCGGCGGGTCATTCACTCGGGCGTGTTCGAATTGACCCGCGATCTCGAGCCGCATGACTTCACCGATCAGCCGCCCGGTCCGCTGATCGAGTGACCGTCTCCGTCAGGCCATCCATCAAGGAGCGCCCATGTACGCCCTGGTCATTTTTCTTCTGGTATTCGTCGGCGGCTTCAGCGTGATGTCCATCGAGTTGCTCGGCGGGCGCATCATGGCGCCGTTCTTCGGCAGCAGCATTTATGTCTGGGGCAGTATCATCACCATCTTCATGGTGGCGCTGTCGCTCGGCTACCTGCTGGGCGGCGATCTCAGTCTGCGCCGTCCGGGCATGCGTCGCTTCGGCGTCATTTTCCTGATCTGCGCCGTCTCGGTCCTGCCGCTGATCTTCGCGGGGGAATGGGTCATGGAAACCGTGTTCAACGCCATCGAGGATCCCCGTTACGGATCGCTGGTCGCGTCGGTGGGTCTGTTTTTCCTGCCCACCCTGGCGATGGGCATGATCTCGCCGTATGCGGTACGTCTGCTAGTCGACCACCCGCATGTCAGCGGGCACGTGGCAGGCAAACTGTATTTCGTGTCCACCGCGGGCAGCGCCCTGGGCACCCTGCTGACGTCGTTCTACCTGGTGCTCTATTTTGAAGTGAATTCCATTCTCTATGTGCTGGTCGGCGCGCTGACCGCCTGCGGTCTGGCCGCTCTGGCGGCGGGCCTGCGCTGGCGGGGACCGGTGGAGACGCTGTCATGAAATACATGCTTTTCCTGATCGCGGCATTTGTGCCTTTCAGCGGCGTGGCAATGGCCCAATCGGGCCGGGTCATTCATCACGAACGGTCCCTCTATCGCAATATCGTCGTCACCGACGAAGGCGACCGCATCTGCATGGCCTTTACCCTGCACGAGCGTATCCGCAACTGGCAGTCGTGCATGGACAAGCGCGACCCTGACCGGCTGCTCTTTCATTACGCCCGCATGGTGATGAGCGGCCTGCTGCTGGACTCGCAGCCGAAACGCATCCTGATCGCCGGTCTGGGCGGTGCCTCCCTGCCGCGTGTACTCCACGACCTCTACCCACAGGCCCGCATCGACATCGCCGAGATCGATCCGGCTGTGGTGCGCATGGCAAAGAAGTATTTCGATTTCGAGGAAGGCGGCCCGGTGCACGTCATCGTCAAGGATGCCCGCGTGCATGTCCGCCGCAGCCTGGCTCGCGGCGAGCACTACGATTTCATCATTCTCGATGCGTTCACCGGCGACTACATCCCCGAGCACCTCATGACGCTGGAATTTCTTGAAGAATGCCGGCGTCTGCTTGCCGACAATGGCGTGCTCGTGGCCAACACCTTTTCAAGCAGCAAACTCTACGACAGCGAATCGGTGACCTATCAGAAGGCTTTCGGCTGGTTTCTGAACATGCGCCAGCCAGGCGGCAATCGCGTGATCATCACGCGGCGTGGAGCGGAGGTGAACGTTGACGACCTGCGTCATCGTCTGGCCGACTTCAAGCCGGATGTGGCGCAGTTCGGGGTGGATATGAAACACAATCTGTCGTTGATTACATTGCGGCCGGACTGGGACCCGCATGCGCCGGTGCTGACGGATCAATACGCCCCCGTGAATCTGTTGAACGGGAGGTAACCGGGTACAGCACGGGAGCATGGGGAGAGGACGTGCTTTCTGGCCTCGGGGGGTCAAAGAAAGGCCCCCTTCCGACAGGCGGGGAAACCGCGAAGCACTGCCAACATGCCCCGGATTCAGCAGCGCTGCATCCACACTGCCATTCTGCGAAGTGTTCCACGTCTCGCGACAGGAACATGGCCTGACATGCCGACCGGCAGGTGCCGGTAGCCCCATCCCCGAAAAAACGACCTCCTCCTTCATGCGAAGGAGGAGGCCTTCCCTGCGATCCGCCGACGGATCAGGTCTTTTCCAGCGTCCGCTGGAACAACTGCCAGATGCGGCGGTATTCGTACAGCCAGCTTTCCGGATGGGTGAAGCCGTGTGAATCGAGCGGGAAGAAGGCCGTCTCGAACATGCCTTTCTTCAGTTCGATCAGGCGCTCCACGAGCCGCACCGTGTCCTGGAAGAACACATTGTTGTCCTCCATGCCGTGGCAGATCAGCATGGGATGCTGCAGTCCATCGGCAAATTCGATCGGCGAGCTGCGCTCGTAGGCCACCGGATCGACTTCCGGCGTATTGAGTATGTTGGACGTGTATTCGTGGTTGTAGTGTGCCCAGTCGCTCACCGGTCGCAAGGCGGCGCCAGCAGCGAACAGGGTGGGATCACGGAACATCGCCATGAAGGTCATGAAGCCGCCGTAGGATCCGCCGTAGATGCCGACGCGTTTCGGATCCACGTGGCGGTTCTTGATCATCCAGGCCACGCCGTCCTCGATATCCTCCAGTTCCGGATGACCCATGTTGCGATAGATCGCAGTGCGCCAGTCGCGGCCGTAGCCTTCCGACGCCCGATAGTCCATGTCGATCACCACGAAGCCGTGCTGGGTGAGGAAGGTGTGGAACATGAACTCGTGGTAGTAGTACGACCAGCCGTAGAACACGTTCTGCAGGTAGCCCGCACCGTGCACGAAGACCACACCCGGGTAGGTCTTGTTCGGGTCGTAGTCCCTGGGCGTGTAGACCTTGGTGTAGATCGGCCGATCCACGTGCGAAGAGGGTACCGGCACGATCTGCGGTACATTCCAGGGTCTGGACAGGTACTCCTGACTCATGGTCTGGGTGAGTGCGGTGGCCTTTGCACCGGGCTCGTTGGCCTGCACATAGAGTTCCGGATGGTGCTGGATCGTGGAATGGGTGATCAGCAGCCGTGACCCGTCCGGCGACAGCTTGAAGTGGTTCATGCCGCCGAGCCGGGTCAGTTGCTGGATGTCGCCGCCGTCCGCGGGCACGCGGTAGATTTCATAGATGCCGGGATGCGGGCGGTTGGCGCGGAAGTAGAGATACTTGCCGGCGTGACCCGGTACCACCTCGGACACCTCGAACTTTCCGTCGGTGAGCTGGTGCTCGCGGCGTGAGTCAATCGACTTCGTGTAGAGGTGCGAGTAACCGCTTTCCTCGGACAGGAACCAGAGCGTGCGATTGTCGCGCAGCCAGCCGAAGTCATTGAAGTTCCAGTTGATCCAGGCATCGTCATGCAGACGGTGCCGGGGTACCAGGCGGGCCTTGTCGAAGTTCACCGTGGCCAGCCAGCGATCCTTGTTGTCGATGGCACGGAACTGCACTGCCACCTGGCTGCCGTCGTCGGACCACACAATGCCGCCCACGGTTACGGGGCGCACATCCGGGGCCTTGAGTGCCTTCTTCACGGCATCGGCATCCTCGCCGTGCGCCACATGCCATTTCAACGCGGACTTGCGCAGTTTTGCCAGCGGATCGCTTTCGATCTTCGGCAGTACGGTCAGGTCCAGCTTTTCCATCCGGTGCCCGGCCAGATCCAGCATCCAGAGCTGTTGGGGTGCCGGCGCGTTGCGGCTGACCTTGGTGCGTTCTTCCTTTGTCTCCACGTAACCGGAGTCGGTCACGTAGTTCGGCATCGTGCCGTGTTTGCCTTCGTCGTAGTCGGCCTTTTGTGTCACCACCAGCATGTAGTGGCCAGCCGGCGAAAGTGACTTGTCCAGGATCTTGATGTCATCGCCGAGATAGAAGGGCAGTGGCCCGGCGGTGGGGTCGGCTTTCTGCAGGGCCCGGTCGTGCTCCCGTTCCTGGTCCTTTTCCTCCGCGGCCTCGCGCAGCGTGCGGAAGATGCGTTTCTGCTGGGACTTCAGATAGTCGAAGCTCCGGTCCTTTTCGGCCGGGTCTTTCCCGGTCTCCACGTCGGCTGCGCGGCTCACAAGGCCGCTGTCGAGATCGTAGAGGTACCAGTTGTCACCGCTCATGAAGGCAACGTGACGTCCGTCCGCCATGAAGCGCGCGTGGCTTTCGACTTCGGGTGTGCGCGTGATCTGGCGGGTCTTGCCGTTTGCCAGCAGGCGCACGAATATATCGCCGTCGTGGACATAGACATAGCGCGCCCGGGCCAGGTCAAACGCGCCATCGCCGGTGTCGGCCTGCGCCAGCGCCTCGGCCGCGACCTTCGTGCTCTTGCCCGTGGCCGGGTCAAGTCCGTGGAGGTCGCGGATCTTGGAACCCTGCTCCTTCTGGCGGTAATAGATGCGCTGGCCGTCCGGGGCCCAGAACGCATCTTCGGGGGCGTTGCCCATCCAGTCGGCGTCGCTCATGATGCGTTCCAGCGTCACGCCGTTGTCGGCCGGCCGGTCGGCTGCGGTGCTTGCTGCCAGCCCCGCCTGGGCGGTACCGGCCAGCAATAAGAGCACACAGGTGCGGACAAGTCGTGAAGTCATCGTTCCTCCGGATCGGTGGTTGTCCGGATTCCGGGTGCGTTCCCGGAACCCTCGAATCAGGCCAGCGCCTGGTGGAAATCCTCAATCAGATCGTCAATATGTTCCAGGCCGGTCGACACGCGCAGCAGGTTGCGCGGTGTCCGGCTTTGCGGACCTTCCACCATGGCGCGGTGTTCGATCAGGCTCTCGCATCCACCCAGGCTGGTGGCGCGGGTAAAAAGGCGAAGGCGTGATACTGCCCGTGCGGCGGCTTTTTCGCCACCCCGGAGGGTCACCGAGAAAACGCCGGGCGCCGCGCGCATCTGCCGTTTGGCGATGCCATGCCCGGGGTGATCCGCCAGGCCGGGATGATAGACCCGCTCCACGGCCGCTTGTTCCGCCAGCCATTCGGCGAGCTGCTGGCCATTCGCGCTTTGCCGCTCGACGCGAACCGGCAGGGACGCGATGCTTCGCAGCAGCAGCCAGCAATCGAAGGGCGACGGCACCCCGCCGGCACAGATCTGACGGTGGCGCACCGTTTCGAAGAAGCCACTCTCCTCGCGGGCAATCACCGCACCGCCCAGAACATCGCTGTGTCCGCCGATGTATTTGGTGGTGCTGTGCATGACGAGGTCGAAGCCGAACGCCAGCGGGTTCTGCAGAATCGGCGTGGCAAAGGTGTTGTCGCAGACCGCGAGGATGCCGGCCTTGCGTGCCACCTCGGCCAGGCCGGCCAGGTCGCTGATTCGCAGCATCGGATTGGAGGGTGTCTCCACCCAGAGCATCCGTGTCGCGGGCCGCAGCGCGTCGGTTACCGCATCGATGTCGGTGGTGTCCACGAAACTTGCCTGCAGGCCCCAGGGTTGCATGAGTTCGTGCAGTTGCCGCAGCAGGCCGTGATAGGCATCTTCGGTCACTATGATGTGGTCGCCGGGGCCGAGTCCGGAGAAGAGGGCGTGCGCCGCCGCCAGGCCGGAGCCGAACGTCGCGCAGGCCGCGCCGCCTTCCAGTGCGGCCAGACAGGATTCCAGCCGGTCGCGGGTGGGATTCGCATAGCGGCTGTAGAGATGCTCGCCCAGCAGCTTGCCTTCGGAATCGCGCGCAAACGTCGAGGACAGGTGCAGGGGCGGCGCCACCGCGCCGGTAGCCGGGTCGGGGTCCCGGCCGGCGTGGATGGCCAGAGTTTCGGGGTGGGGGGTGTGGCTGGGCATGGGACCTGTCCTCGCGGTTGGTGTCACAAGGTTCGGGCGTTCGGAGAGCGAAGCATAACAGGGCCGGCCATCGCGTGATGCCCGGTCGGCTAGACTTGAAGTGACACGAATACACTCAATCGGGAGCAGTCAGCGACATGATGGGAATCAATCTCGTTGCCGTGGCGATCGCCGGCGTGGTCGGTTTCATGGTAGGCACGCTCTGGTATTCACCGTTCGCCTTCGGGGCCCTGTGGGAGGAATACAATCCCGTGCCCGCCGAAGCGCCGTCCAATGCCGCCACGGCCCGCATTTATGCCGCTGCTCTGGTGGCCAGCATCTTCGAGGCATGGGTGCTGGCCCTGTTTCTGGCCTATACGGATTCCACCGGCGCAGGCCCCGCGCTCTGGGTGGCCCTGCTGCTCTGGGCCGGCTTCACCGCGTCGCCCTCGCTGGTGGACATGCTGTTTGCGCGGCGGCCTTTTCCGGCCTGGATGATCGGCATGGGGCATCGGCTGGCCATGACGCTTGCCATGGCCGCGGTCCTGGTACTGCTCTGGTAGATCAGGTCAGGCCGCGCCGGCCGTGGCGTAGTCGAGTGACACGACCTGGTTGCGTCCCGCCTGCTTGGCACGATAGATGGCCTCGTCCGCCACCTTGAAGAGACCTTCCAGGCTGACGTTGCCGGCGGGTGGCCGGGCCGTGACGCCGACGCTTACCGTCACCGGGATACCGTCCGGCTTCAACAGTTCTGCGCGCCGGCGGATGAATTCCGCCTTGTGGTTGGCGTCCTCCAGGCTGCAATGCGGCATGATCAGCAGGAATTCCTCGCCGCCGAAACGCACGGGAAAATCCTCGTTGCGACAGATGTTCTTCAGCATTTCACCAAGATGTGAAAGCACGCTGTCACCGGCCAGGTGACCCTGTTCGTCGTTGATCTTCTTGAAATGGTCCACGTCCACCAGCACCACGCTCAGGTCGAAATTGTGCCGGTTGGCCTCGCTGAATGCCTTGGACGCGAATTCGCTCAACGAGTTGCGGTTGTAGAGTCCCGTGAGCTGGTCGACCATCGCCAGTTCGTAGAGGTGTTTCTGCTGCGCCTTGACCTGGTCGAAGAGCTGTTTGTTGGCAATCAGGTTGCCGACCCGGGCCACCACTTCCTCTTCGACCACCGGCTTGGAAATGAAGTCGTTCACGCCCAGGCGGAACAGTTCGATACGCCGCGCCGTATCGTCCATTCCTGAAATCGCCAGAATGGGCACGCGTGCCTTGTCGCCGTCGATTTCGCGCACACGCCCTACCAGGCCGACACCGCTCATGTCGCCCTCCACCACGATGTCGCTGATGATCAGATCGTAGTTGGCGGCCTGGAAGGCTTCGAATGCCTTGCCGGCGCTTTTGAAGTGGTCCACCTCCAGTTCCATGCTGCGCAGTATCTTGAGCATCACGTGCGCCACCACCGAACTGTCTTCCACATAGAGCACCCGGCCGCTGACCTTGCGCTCCAGCTCCTGGACGAAGCGTCGCGCGTGGCTGAAGAGCGCCTCTATGTCGGTCTTGCTCTGGATCTCGGTGACACCGGCGGCGAAACCCCGCTTGCGGGTGGCGGCGTCATCCGTGGAGGTGAGCAGGATCAGCGGCGTGTTCCGGTAGGGATTCTGTGCGCGCAGCTGACGACAGAATTCGATGCCGTCGATGCCGGGCAGCGAAAGCGAGGTGCAGATCAGGTCGATCCTGCGCTCCCGCAGGATATCCATGGCTTCTTCGGCGCTTTCCACGGTGATCGGCTCATGCCCGAGCCGCAGGACCATGCGATCCCACAGGGCCCGAAACACCTTGGAGTGATCGACGACCAGTATGTTCATTGCACTCCGGCGTTGCGTCCCTGCGTCGCGCTTGTAGTTGGTTCAGACTCGTCGGCGGCCCTGCCAGCCAGGGCCGCCGGTATTTCGTGATGGCGTCAGTTGTCGTTACTGCTGCGTACGTTGCTGGTCTCATCCCGGATGGCACGGAAGGCGTTGCCTTCGTACCAGTTGGGCCAGGTGTCTTCGCTGGACAGGCGCTTGCCCACCATGAACAACGCTTTCAGATCCTCGACCGCGCCGCGCAGATCCCAATTCGGATCGTACTCGTCCGACGGTTTGTGGTAGTGATTGGCAGTATAGTCCGCGCGCTGTTTGTCCATCCAGTCCTTGCCATGCTCTGTGGATTCGGTACCCGCTCCCGTATACAGGGCCGGCACGCCGTGCTTGGCGAACTCGAAATGATCGGCGCGGAAATAGTAGCCCTTTTCCGGGTGGTCTTCGGCGTGCAGCGTGCGGCCCTGTTTGGCAGTGGCATCAGCCAGGTATTTTTCCAGTTCCGAACTGCCGTAGCCGATGACCGTCATGTCCTTGGTCGGGCCCCAGATATTGAGCACGTCCATGTTGATGTCGGCGACCGTTGTGGCCAGCGGATAGATCGGGTGTTCGGCGTAATATTTTGCACCCAGCAGGCCCTGTTCCTCGGAGGTCGTGGCCATGAACACCACGCTGCGCGCGGGGGCGGGCTTGAGTTTGCTGAAGGCCTGGGCGAGTTCCAGCAGGCCGCCCACGCCGGAGGCATTGTCCGCCGCGCCGTTGAAGATCTGGTCGCCCTTCATGGTCGGGTCGGTACCCAGATGATCCCAGTGCGCGGTATAGAAGACCGTCTCGTCCGGACGCTTCGAGCCCTTGATGCGCGCGATGACATTGTGCGACGTGGAGTGCGCCAGCTCCGTGTTGTGCAGCTTGAGGTTGGCCTTCAGGTTCATGTGCACGGCGTGGAAGCCGGGCGTCGCCGCCTGCTTGCTCAGCTTGTCCAGGTCCAGGCCGGCCTGTTTGAAGATCGATTCCGCCACGTCGTGGGTGACCCAGCCTTCCACCGCCGCGCGGTCCATGTGCCGGTTGTCGCTGGTCAGTTCGTATTGCGGGCCGGTCCAGCTGTTGCGAACCACTTCCCACGGATAGCCGGCGGGCGCGGTCTGGTGAATGATGATCGCGCCGGCGGCGCCCTGGCGCGCCGCCTCCTCGTACTTGTAGGTCCAGCGGCCGTAATAGGTCATGGCGTTGCCGTTGAACAGCTTGTCATTCTGGGTG
This sequence comes from Gammaproteobacteria bacterium, assembly GCA_050115425.1. GTDB lineage: Bacteria > Pseudomonadota > Gammaproteobacteria > Natronospirales > JASFQN01 > JASFQN01. The sequence goes on from JASFQN010000028.1 coordinate 19,474, forward strand.
GCAAAGCCCGGGTCGTTGACCAGGATCACCACGGTCTTGCCCTTGACGTCCACGTCGGCATAGTCATTCCAGTTGTATTCCGGCGCGACAATGCCGTAGCCCACGAAGACCATGTCACTGCCATCCAGTCCGGTATCCGTGACCTCGCGCTTGGTCCAGGCCATCATCTGGTCGCCATAGCTGAAGCTCTGGCTTTCGCCGCCGCCATCGACGGTCAACTGCATGTCCGGCGAGGCGGCGATCTTGACCAGCGGGACTTCCTGGAAATAGCTGTCGCCATTGCCCGGGGCCAGACCCATGGCCTTGAACTGGTCGGCGATGTAGTGGATCGACTTGTCTTCTCCGGGCGTG
>JASFQN010000029.1:0-19159 GCA_050115425.1 Gammaproteobacteria bacterium
TCGGGCTGCGTGCCAGCCACGAGGCAACGCCGTCTTCCGTCGCGGCGGCCGGTTGCGCGGCTGTTCCGCGGGGCAGAGGCATGCCGCGGCCCAGCCACACCGCCAGCGCGGCGAGCAGCAAGGCGGTGACGGCCCATGGCCAGACCGGGCGCCGGGCCGGCGGCGGACCCAGCACTTCGCTGGCCGCACGGCGTACGGTGCGCGGGTCCACCTGTCGCCGTTCCTGGGTGTAGGCGCCGAGCAGGGCCCGCTCGCAGATCACGTTGATCAGGCGTGGAATGCCACCGCTGAGACGCTGCACCTGGCGTACCGCGCCCGTTGTGAAGATGCTTCCGCCGGCGCCGGCCACTTCCAGCCGGTGGGCGATATAGCGGCCCGTCTCGGCGGCCGAGAGCGGCTGCAGGTGGTAGCGCGCGGTGATCCGCTGGGCGAGCTGGCGCAGGTCGCGCCGGGCGAGTGTGTCGCGCAGTTCCGGCTGACCGATGAGTATGATCTGCAACAGCTTGTGCTGGCGGGTTTCGAGATTGGTCAGCAGCCGCACCTGTTCAAGTACATCGCCGCTGAGGTTCTGCGCCTCGTCCACGATCAGCACCGTGCGCCGGCCGGCCGCGTGCGAGGCGAGCAGGTGCTCGTTGAGGGCGTCGATCAATTGCTTGGCGCTGCCCGCGTCGCCGGCATCCACATGCAGTTCCTGACAGATGGTCTGCAGGAACTCGAGCATGGTGACCCGCGGATTGAGGATCAGGGCGACATCCACGTTGTCCGGCGCCTGTTCCAGCAGGCTGCGGATCAGCGTGGTCTTGCCGGTGCCCACTTCGCCGGTGAGCTGGATGAAGCCGTCGCTTTCGCGCATGCCGTACAGCAGGTGCGCGAGCGCTTCCGCATGCCGCGTGCTGAGATACAGGAAGCGCGGATCCGGCGTAATGGAAAACGGATTGTCGGCCAGGCCGAAATAGTCGGTGTACATGCTCACGGGCCCCGCCCGGGCGACAGCAGTGACGAGCATGATACGGAAAGCGCGGGTCTGTCCACAATGCGGCGCCCGGCGTGGTCAGGAATCTCCGGAGTCCACCAGGCGGCCGCGCTTGAGCGCGCCGCCGCCGAAGCGTTCGCGCACCTCGTCCACGAGGCGGTCCAGGCGATCGGGCTCTCCGGCATGGCCGAACAGGTCGAGCTGGTTGCGTTCTTCGAAGCGACTGAGACCCACGCCGAGCAAGCGCAGCGCCGCGCCGGGATGGCCTTCAAACCAGCGGTCCAGCAGCTCGTCGGCCAGCGCATGAATCTGTGCGGTGCTGTCGGTGGGGGGCTCGAAACTCCGGCTGCGCGTATGTGTGGTGAAGTCCGCCTCGCGAATCTTGAGGGTCAGTGTGCCGCCCTTCAGCCCGCGCCGGCGTACCCGCTCGGCCACTTCCTCGCAAAGCGCCAGCAAGCGCGCATGGAGTTCGTCGCCCCGCGCCCGATCGGTGGGCCAGGTTTCTTCGGCGCTGATCGATTTCTCCTCCGAGTCCGCTACCACCGGTCGCTCGTCGATGCCCGCGGCGAGTCGCCGGTAGCGCTCCGCGTAGCGACCGAAATGGGCTTCCAGCAGGCCGGCCGGTGCTTCACGCAATTGCTGCAATGTATGGATGCCCGCGCCGTGCAGTCGGTCGGCCGTGCGCGGACCGATGCCCCACATGGCGGTAATCGGCAGCGGACCGAGCACTTCGGCGGCCCGCTCCGGCGCGACCAGGCAAAAGCCGTCCGGCTTGTCCAGTTCCGAGGCGATCTTGGCCACCAGTTTGTTGGGTGCCAGGCCCAGCGAGGCGGTCAGGCCGGTCTGTTCCCGGATTCGTGCCTTGAGCGCGCGGCCCAGTCCCTCGAGTGTCTTGCCGCGCAGGCTCGCGGTGACGTCGAGGAAGGCTTCGTCCAGCGACAGGCCTTCCACCAGCGGCGTGACTTCGTGGAAGCACGCAAACACATGCGCGGACATCTCCCGGTAGCGGGCCATGCGCACCGGCAGGAAGACACCGTCCGGGCAGCGCTTGCGCGCTTCGCGTCCGGGCATGGCCGAACGCACGCCAAAGCGCCTCGCTTCGTAGCTGGCGGCGGCCACCACGCCGCGTTCTCCCGTGCCGCCCACGATAACCGGCCGCCCCCTGAGCTCGGGGTTGTCGAGCTGTTCCACGGAGGCATAGAAGGCGTCCATGTCGACATGAATGATCGCGCGGGTCACGAGTCTCCCTTCCGGGCGAGATGGCGTTCGATTCGCTGCCTGAGCGGATCGCCGACCAGCACCACGTTGATGCTGCCGGGATAGATGCGGCCCTGCACGCGCAGCCCCTCGATCAGGGGAGCGTGGCGTTGGCGGTGCAGCAGCACGAAATCACGGCCTTCGACCAGCTCGGATTCCATGCGGCGAAAGGCACGAAAACTGCTGCCCTTGGGCAGGCCCAGCGCAGCGTCGATTTCGCGGAAGCTGTGCCCCGCCGGATCTGGGGTTGCACCACTCACCCCGGCGGGAAGCGGGAAAGAATCCGGTTGACCAGTTCGTACAACTCGTCGCCGCGGAACTGATCCTGGGTGGCGGGCACGTAGCTCCAGCCCCGCCAGACAAGCTTGCCGCTGGCGGCATCGGAGATGTCGATCATGAGCACGCCCTGGTCGTAGGAGCGGATATCGTTGGGGTTGTCGACAAACACGGTTCCGTAGCCGTGCGGCCAGCCACTGAATACGCCCACGCTGACCCCGACATTGGACGAGCGGAACTGCTGGCGGCTGGCGGTGTGGTAAGTGACCAGGAAATCGGCCTTGTCGCGCGCGACTTCCCGGAAACCGCGCCCGTTGAGAATCTCGCTGACCAGCCGCTGCATCCGCTCGGCGAGCAACTGGCTGTCAAGAACCGGATTGCTCACCTTCTTGTCCTCGGTCGGAACCTGCCAGGCGAATTGCCGGTAGTTTCCGAAACGCGCTTGTGGATCGTGCTCGGTCATGACACGGGGCGCGCAGGCGGCCAGCAGGGCGAGCAGCAGAAAAAGGCTCACAAGGCGGGGGATTCGCATGGCACACCTCCCGGGCAAAGGCGCCCTTGGACAGGACAAAATTCTACCACAGTGCCGCCCGGGGCAAGCCCGGAACGAGGCCGGCTTGCCAGCCCCGGTGGAAGGGTCTAGGTTCAGAAATGACCGGACAAGGAAAAAAGGGAATTTGAGCGGAAAACCGACTCCACGGGCACTGGCGGTCTACAGCGGCTTGCTGGCCCTGGTGGCCCTGACACTCTTGATTGCGGTGTCTGCGCGGACCGGCCTCGAGATAGAGTCGCCGGCGGCTCTGCTGTGGTTCGTGGTCTTTACCGTCTTCACCATCAGCCTCGGATTCCCCTCGCCCCGCTTCGGTCATACCTCGCTCGACCGGGTGGCCCAGATTGCCGCAATCCTGATCTTCGGACCGCTGCAGGCGGCCTGGATCAACGCGGTCGCTTCCTTCATCTGGCCTTTTCTTGACCGGCGTCACAATCCGCATCGTGGCCAGGCCATGGTCCGGGCCCTGCAGAACACCGGCATGTTCACGCTGATCATCCTGGGCGCCGGTTACCTCTATCGCATCACGGGCGGGCAGGTACCGTTGCGCGAACTCGGTCTCGCCACTGTTTTCCCGCTGGTGGTGATGACGGTTGCCATGCAGGCCATGAACGAACTGATGATCGCCGTGGCTGCCTGGGTGGACGGGCTGGGATTCCGACAGACCTTTTCCTGGTTCAGCGCGCTGGTGGAGCTGGCATCCGTGCCGCTGGCCGTGCTCGCGGCCCTGCTCTACAACCGTCTGGAACCCGCGGTGTTCGCGCTCTTCGTGCTGGTCCTGGTGATGATCATTTTCATCGTCAACAGTTTTGCCCGCATGCGCAGCGATCTGGAAAACCGCTACGGTGAATTGCTGGCGATCAACCGGGTCGGCCAGGCCATCAACTCGTCGCTGGTCGTGGACGATCTCGCGGAACTGATCTTTCAGGAATGCCGCAAGCTGCTCAACTTCCAGGTGTTCGTGCTCGGGCTCTACGATGAGCCCGCCAGGGAACTCGACTTCCGTTTGCACCACAACGAGGACGGCCGCCAGCCACGCCGCCGCACACCCGACGACGAGGGCCTCATGGGCTGGATCGTCACCCATAACCGGCCGGTGCTGATCACCAACTGGGAGCGCAACAACAGCGATCTCACCCATCTTGCGGTGATCGTCGGTCGCGTGCCGCAGTCCTTCATCGGTGTACCCGTCCGTTTTCGCGGCCGTGTGCTTGGCGCGCTCAGCGTGCAGAGCTTCGATCCCGAGAGTTTCGATGAAGACGACCTCAATCTCATGGTCACGTTTGCCGGGCAGGTGGCCGTGGCGCTGGCCAATGCACGGCTCTTCGAGGAGCTTGAGGATTCGCGCAACCAGCTCGAGCAGCGTGTCGAGGAGCGCACCCACGAACTGGAAAGCCAGAAGCAGGAGTTGCGCGAACTGAGCCGCAATCTCTGGGAGACAAACAAGCAGAAACAGCGCCTCGTCGAGGAACTCGAGGAAAAGACCCGCGAACTGGACCGGCAGAGCAAGGAAGACAGCCTGACGGGTCTCTACAATCGCCGTTACATGGACGAGCGCCTGGCCGCGGAAATCCAGCGCGCCAGGCGCTTCAACCATCCACTGTCCGTGGCCATGGCCGACATTGATCACTTCAAGGCCATAAACGACGAGCACACGCATATCGTCGGCGACTTCGTGCTGCGCCAGGTCGCCGACATTCTTCGTCACCAGTGCCGTGCAGTGGATGTGATCTCCCGCTACGGCGGCGAGGAATTCCTGCTCTGCTTTCCGGAAACGTCGCTGGACAACACCTTGCTGGTCTGCGAGAAGATCCGCTCGGCGATCGATGAATTCGACTGGTCCGATGTCGCGCCCGGCCTGCGCATGAGCATCAGCATCGGTGTGGCCTCGGCCGCGCCGGACTACGATCTGGAACGGGTGCTCAACGAGGCCGATACCCGCCTTTACGATGCCAAGCGCGCGGGGCGCAACCGGGTGATTGCCTAAGAGCCCGGGCCAAGCCCGCAGTACCGGCCACCGTTCTACTGCGCCGTCCCAGCCGCACGCCCTGACCGCCGTTCACTCGGTCGGCGTCCTCGACATGGCGCTGCCATGCCTGCGGGCGCCTCGGTCGCGAGCGGCGCAGAAACAGGTCCGCCAATCCCAATCGGGCTCATCATTCAAGGGGTTTGACGCGGGTTCCGACCGACGGTGGCATCTGCCCGCCCGACGGCTTGCCGGGACCCGCGGTCGGGGTTATGGTCAGCCGTTGATCGCCAAACGGAACCAGGGACGATGTCCGGCAGAGTCAAGCCAAAGCTGCGCCGGTTGTATGTCACCTACTGCCTCGCACTCGGCGCGGCGGGTTTCGCCCTGCTCGCCTGGCTGTCCGTTGGTGAGTCCGGTGAGTCGAGCCTGCTTGCCCACCCGTGGGCCGCCCTGGTTTTCTTTGCGCTGAACCTGTTTACCCTGCATTGGTCGTTTGCCATCGACCGCGTCGGTTACACCTCGCTGGACCGGGTGGCGCAGATTGCCTCGATTCTTATTTTCGGTCCGGTGGGGGCGGCCTGGATCGTGGCTTCCGGTGCCCTGATCTGGCCGTTTTCCGGGCGGCGGCCGGGTGACACCTGGCGGCGCTCCCTGTACCGGGGCCTGCACAACGCCGGCATGTTCATTGTCGTGATTCTGGTCAGCGGCGCTTTCTACCGGGCCATCGGCGGCGCTGTTCCGCTCACGGCGCTCACCCCATCCGCCTTCGCACATACGCTGGCCATGGCGCTCGTGATGCAGGCGGTGAACGAATTGTTCATGGGCATCAATGTGCTGACCCGCGGGATTCCGTTGAAGGAGTGGTTTTCGCCGGTGGCGGCACTGGTGGAAATCGGATCCTTCCCGCTGGCATTGTTCGCGGCGCTGATTCATGCCACCGCCTCGCCCGCGGTATTCGGGCTCTTCGTCGTGCTCCTGGCCGCCATTATCGTGGTCGTCAGCCGACTGGTGGACCGCACCAAGCGCCACGCCCGTCTGCTCAACGAACTGGACGCCTACAAGGCGCAGCTGGAAAACAAGGTGCGCGTACGTACCCGCAGCCTGGAACAGCAGAAACACACGCTGGAAAAGATGACCGAGTCGCTGCGCATTGCCAACGAGGAAAAGATAGAGCTGCTCACCGAGCTCAGCCACAAGACCGAGGAGCTGGATCGCCTGGCCCACGAGGACAGTCTGACGGGCCTGCACAACCGCCGTTTCACCGATGCGCTGCTGGGCGCCGAATTGACCCGGGCGCAACGCTTCGACCGTCCCCTGAGCGTGGCCCTGGCGGACCTGGACCGGTTCAAGAGCATCAACGACGAGCAATCCCACGCGGTGGGCGATGCAGTCCTGCGCGAGGTGGCCGCACTGCTCCGCGAGCGATGCCGGGAAGTGGATACCGTGGGCCGCCATGGGGGCGAGGAATTTCTCGTCGTCTTTCCCGAAACGCCCGTGGAAGGCGCGTTTGCGGTGTGCGAGGACATTCGCACCGCCATCGAGCAGCATGACTGGTCCCGCCTGGCGCCCGGCGTGCGTGTCACCATCAGCATCGGCGTGGCCGCGCTTGAGCCGGCGGATGACCTGGACCGCCTCATCGCCCGGGCTGACCGGCATCTCTACGCGGCCAAGCACGCCGGCCGCAACAAGGTGGCCGGACCGCTCGAAGCGAGAGAGCTCGGCGCTGCCGGCTGAGCTCCCTGTGCTGGCAGGTCGGCCAGCGGCTAGTCGCGCGTTTCCAGATTGATGCCGGTGGCGAGCAACCCGGTGGCGGTCTCGGCATCCACCGCGCCGGAGAAGAAATTGCCCTGTGCCTGGGGGCAACCGATGGCACGGAGTGCCTCGGCCTGACCTGCCAGCTCGATTCCTTCGGCGACAATGTGCATGCCCAGATCACGGGCCAGTTGCACAATCGTTCGCACGATCGACAGATGACTGTCGTTGCGATGGATGTCCACGATGAAGCTGCGGTCGATCTTGAGTGTGTCAAAGGGCAGGTCGCGCAGATAGCTCAGCGACGAATAGCCGGTCCCGAAGTCGTCCACATAAAGTGGTGTTCCGAGGTGACGCAGCCGTTCGACCACCGTCTCCGCCTGTCCGGGATTGTCCATGAACACCCGTTCGGTGATTTCCAGTCGCAGGCAACGGGGCGGCACCTTGTACTCGGCCAGCTTGGCGGCCACCCGGTCGGGCAGGCTGTGGTGCGCAAACTGGATGTCGGAAATATTGATGCTCACGCCGAGCTCGCCGACCGAGTCGAGGCTGCGGCGCCATTCATTGAGCTGCCGGCAGACCACGTCCAGCACCCACCACCCGAGCGGCAGTATCAGTCCGGTTTCCTCCGCGATGCGCAGGAAGCGGCCGGGACCGATGAGTCCCCAGCGCGGATGCTGCCATCGCAGCAGCGCCTCGAAGCCGATCAGGCTGTCGCTGGCGAGATCCACGATGGGCTGGTAGTAAACGCGGAATTCCTCGCGTTCCAGCGCGAGGCGCAAATCCGTTTCCAGCTCCAGGCGGGCCTTGGCCACCGCGTGCATCTGGGTATCGAATATCACATGGCCTGACTTGCCGGCGGCCTTGGCGCGATACATGGCAATGTCGGCATCGCGCAGCGGTTCGTCGGTGCTGGTGTAGTAGGTTTCTCCGGGCGCGATACCGATGCTCGCGCTGGTGAATACCTCGTGCTCGCCGAGGCGCAGCATGCCACGGAGTTCGCCCAGCATCCGCTCGGCAAGATCCACGACCTCGCCCATGCCGGCGATACCTTCCATGAGCACGGTGAACTCATCGCCGCCATGCCGGGCGATGGTGTCCTGCGGACGCAGGCAGCGCTCCAGTCGGCGGCCGAGCTCAACCAGCATCTCGTCGCCGGTGGCGTGACCGAGGCTGTCGTTTATCACCTTGAAGCCGTCAAGATCGAGAAACAGCACGGCCCAGTCGGCGTTGCCGGTCTGGTGGGTGCGTTCGATGGCGCGCCTGAGGCGTGCCACGAACAGCGTGCGGTTGGGCAGGCCGGTCAGCGGATCGTGGGTGGCGTTGTGCCGCAATTGCCGCTCGACACGCTTCTGGGCGGTGATGTCGCGGACCGTGCCCGTCATGAGGCGCTTGCCGCCGGCTTCGATGACGCCGATGCTTTGCGTCACCACAACCCGCGTCTTGCCGTCCTTGTGCAACAGTTCGGATTCGTAGTTGTTGTCCACCGGCTCGCCCCGCAGACGGCGATGGAACCGCTCATCCGCCGCCGCCACTTCCTCCGGCGCGAACACGGCGCTGTAGTGCGCGCCGGTGAGTTCGTCTTCGGTGTAGCCGAGCATCTCGGCGAAGGCACGGTTCACGTAGGTGTAATGCCCGCCTTCGTTGATGAACACACCGACCTGACTGTGTTCGACCAGGGTCCGGTAGAGTTCCTCGGATTTGTACCGCGCGGCTTCCGCGTCCTTGCGCGCCTGGATGTCCTGCAGGGTGCCCTCGTAATACTGGATGCGTCCCTCGGCATCGCGCACCACCCGCGAACTCTGCGATACCCAGCGGGTCTCGCCATCGCGCCGGCGAATGCGGAATTCCAGGCCCGAGATCGTGCCCTGTTCATTGAGGTCGGCGAGGTATCGCGCCCGTTCGGCCGGCTGGGCATAGAGTTCGCGGATATTGGGCAGGCTTTCGATCAGCTCGCGCGGCGAGGCGTAACCGAAGATATCGGCCATCGCCTGGTTGGCGGCAATGAAATGGCCCTCGGGCGTACTCTGGTAGATGCCCACCACGGATTGCTCGAAGATCTCGCGATAGCGGGCCTCGACTTCCGCCAGTGCCTGCTCCTTGCGGCGCTCCTCGGTGATATCGCGCACCGTGCCGATGCTGGCCAGTTCGCCTTCGAATTGGATGGGACCCGCGCGGACCGAGGCGAGCAGGCGCTCGCCGTCACGCTGCAGCAAGTGAATCTCGTAGGCATCCGTTTCCCAGTGTCCGGCGCGGCGCTGTTCCCAGAGTCTTTCGGTGAGCGCGCGGTCCTCGGGTGCAATGAAGTTCATGAACGGCTGGCCGATCATGTCGTCCGGGCTGTAGCCGAGCATGTCGGCGTAGGTCTGATTGACGAAGCGGTACTCACCCTTGTGGCTGACGAAGACGCCATCCTGGCTGTGGTCCACCAGCGTGCGGTAGCGTTCCTCGGACTGCTGCAGCGCCTGCTCCGCCCGGCGGCGGTCGGTGATGTCCACCATGGTGCCTTCCACGCCCGCCAGCCGGCCGTTGCCGTCACGGATGGCGCGCATGTTTTCCGAGACCCGGATTCGCGAGCCGTCGCGGCGCCACACTTCGGATTCCAGCGCTTCGACGTGGCCCTCGGATTCCAGCCGGCGCAGGAAGGCTGCGCGCGCGGCGGGGTCCACATAGAGCTGGGTGGCGATGTCGGTCACTTCGGTGATCAACTGTTGCGGGGAGTCGTAACCAAGAATCCGTGCCAGTGACGGATTGGCGTCCAGAAACTGCCCATCGGGCAGTGTCTGGTAGATGCCTTCCATGGCATTGACGAAGATCGAACGGTAGCGCTCCTCGGCACGGCGCAGGGCATCCGCCCATTGCTGCTGCGGAGCGATGTCCTCGACAAGCAGCAGCCAGAAGCTCTGGCCATCGATCTTGAATATCTCCGCGCTGAGCGAGCCGCGGAACTCATGGCCGGCGCGGGTGGCAAACTCCAGTGTTTCGCCCTCCAGGCGACCGCGCTCGACAAGACGCTCGACCAGGCGCTGGTAGTCGCGATCGTTCGGCCAGAGGTTGAGCTCGCCCAGGGTGATTCCGAGGATTTCGCTGCGGCTGTAGCCGAGCACTTCCTCGAATGCATGATTGACGTCGACGACCGTGGCGTCGTCGAGCCGGCAGACTGCAATCAGGGCAGGCGCATTGCCGATCGTTTCGGCCATCGTCATCTGCCCGTTCCCCCTCTGTATGTGCGCGCCCCCTGGCCAGTCCCCCGGTGCTGCGCCATGCGCGTCCGGTATCGGGGTACTGACTTGGGGCCCGAAAGGAACCGCCGAAAGCCTCCCTGCCAGGTCAGGCGACCGCTCGTCGCTCGGGTCGCCTGTCCAAATCTACGTCAAATCGACGTCATTGCCCAATCCGGCTTGTCGGCGGGCGGCCGTGGCCATGTATAATCGGGACGACCGTGCCACATGGCCGGGACGTCCTGCCACGCTTTCAACGCCGGCAGAGCCCGCAGATTCACCCGTGACACTTCTTTTCGGGGGCTAGTGCATGCGCCAGACCCTGCTCTCCCTGCTGGCCATTTTTGTGGCTGTCGGCACCATGATGTTGGGCAGCGGACTGCTCGGCACCTTTCTCAGCCTGCGCATGGTGATGGCGCATTTCTCCAATGCCCTGATCGGCGTGGCCATGGCCGCCTTCTACGGCGGCATGGTGCTGGGTTTCTTCATCTGCCCGCGCATTGTCCGCAGCGTGGGCCATATCCGCGCGTTCACGGCCTTCGCGGCCATCGCCACCGTGGCGATCCTGCTGCATGCCATGTACATACAGCCGGTCTTCTGGATCATTCTCAGGCTGCTGAACGGCCTGTCCATGATGGGCCTGTACATGGTGGTGGAGAGCTGGCTGAACGAGCGCGCCGCCCGGGAGGTACGCGGCCGGGTGTTTTCGGTCTACCAGGCCGTGGGCTTTCTCGGCCTGGGGCTGGGCCAGTTGCTGCTCAATCTGGGCGACATTCACAGCGACCTGCTGTTCATGGTGGCGGCCATGCTGTTCGCGCTGTGCCTGGTGCCTGTCGCTCTCACCCGCGCGGCGCACCCGCGCCCTGTCGAACCCATCCAGTTTGACGTCATGCATCTCATCCGGCAGGCACCGTTCGGCCTGCTCGGCTGCCTGGGGGCGGGACTGGTCAACGGTGCATTCTACGGCCTCGCGGCGGTCTACAGCCGCCGCCTGGGGCTTGATGTCGCCGGCGTCTCGCTGTTCATGGGTACGACCATTCTCAGCGGGCTGGTGCTGCAATGGCCGGTCGGTCATCTGTCCGATCGCTACGATCGGCGCAGTGTGCTCGCTCTGCTCAGCATCGGCGTCAGCCTGGTCAGCCTGCTGATCATGCTCTCCGGCGTGGGCCTGGTGGCCCTGTTGCTGGGGGCCGCGGTTTTCGGCGGCCTGGCCTTCACCATCTACCCGGTGTCGGTGGCCCATGCCAACGACCACATCGAGGCCGACGAAGTCGTACCGGCCACCGCCACGCTGATTCTTGCCTACAGCATCGGCGCCAGTCTCGGACCCCTGGGCGGGGCCGTGGCCATGTGGCGCGCGGGTCCTTCGGGCCTGTGGGTGTTTACCGCCTCGGTGAGTCTGGTGCTTGGTCTGCTGGTCTATCTGCGGCGGGGAGCGGACACCGTCACGGTGGAAGAGCAGGGCGAGTTCGTCGCCATGCCGCGAACCTCGGCGGTCATCGCCGAACTGGACCCGCGTGCCGAACCGGCGATCGAAGGCGCGGCGGCCGCCGCCGGCGAAGCGGATCCGGCTGCCACGCCGGAAGCCGGGGATCCGTCCGGGCGTTCCGCCCCCTAGTCGCGCTTCGGCGGCTCAGAAGGTCAACGCGGTGAAGGTGAGCACGCCCAACCCGGTGATGAGCAGGCTGAAGAGATAGACCCAGAACAGCAACATCATCTTCAGCGTGGTCATCAGTCGACCCTGGCGGTAATGGCGCCGGATGGCCATGAACAGATAGAAGAAAAGGTAGATCCACAATGCCAACTGCAGCAGGCTCAGCGCCGTGTTGTCGGGTATGAACCGCTTCTCCAGCCGGCCCAGCAGCATCGCCACCGTGACGTCGACTACCGCAAACGTGTGGTAGTGCAGATAGAACACCAGGTGCTCGACGAAATAGTGGCGCCAGAACATGAGTTTGTTGAACATGGCCAGCAACGGCAGCGAGAACACCAGCATCAGCGGCACATTCTTGCCCAGGGCGCGGCTGAATTCCTTCGGATCGCGGCGTATGCGTTCCATGCGCTCGGTAATGAACTCGCGCAGTGTGGGTGATTCCACGCCGGTCACCCTGATGACGTCCTTGGCCGCCTGGTCGCCCTGTGCCTTGACATTATCGGCCTGCTCGCCGGTGAGGTTGCCGATCTGCACCATCCTTTCCGCACGGTGACCGGTCAGGCCAAGCAGCGCCGCGCAGATCAGGAAACTGAATACGTACAGGCGCACTGGCGGGATATAGGATGCACGTCGACCGCGCACGTATTCGCTGGTCAGAAAGCCGGGCCTGAACAACAGGGGCCTGAGACTCCGGAACACGCGCGAGTCGAAGTTGAAGAAATCGCCGAGATAGTCGTGAAACAGCCGCCAGATCGAGATCACGTGTTCGCGCGCATCCTGCCCGCAATGGCTGCAATAGGCCCCGGAACGCGGCTGGCCGCAGTTGGGGCAGAGCGCTTCGGCCTCGCTCTCGGCGGCCAGCACGGGCAGCGAATCGTGCGCCGCGAGAATGCGCCGGCTGGCCGTGAACCGGTCGCCGAATCGCGACAAACCGTCTTCGCGCATGCGCGCGGCGTGTTCTTCGAAATAGGCTTCAAGCGCATCACGCGAGGCCACCGTATAGTGCACCACGCGTCGCTCGACGCCGCTGTCAGGGTCGGTTTCCGCGCGCCAGAGCCGCGCCTCGAGAAAACCGTCCAGGCTCAGCATCTCGCGCATGTGCGCCTGGAGCCAGGCGTCGAAGCGACCGGCAACGTCGGGCTGGACTTCCAGTGCCACCTCATAGATCACCGGTTCGGACACTACCGACCTCCTTCCGGAAATGAACCCGGCCATATTAACCGAAACGCTTCGCCGGTTGCTGCGGCCCGTGGCTGAAGATTCGCGCCGGGTCGTGTGCTAATCTGCCGCCGTGGCCCGGATGTTGACGCCGGCGTCATGGAGGAGACGTGGTGATTGGGGTAGCAATGTCCCGTCTGACCGACGCGGTTGGTGCGGCAAGCCGGGCGGCGACGGACGCCGTCAGGGAATTGCAGGGTGCGACGCCCGCCTGGGCGCTGGCGTTTTCCGGCGGCCATCACGATCCCGCCACTGTGTTCGGCATCCTGCGCGAGGTGCTGGGCGACATCCCGGTTTACGGCGGCTCCTGCGTGGGGGCGATCACTGGCCGTGAGCTCGGGTACAGCGGGTCGGAAGTCATCGTTGCGGCATTCGACCGCCAGAGCGGTACGCCGCGGCCGGTGCGCATCGACGGTCTCGGCACCGATTCGCTGGCCGCCGGCAGGGCCATGGGCCGGGCGCTGGCCGATGCGCTGCCCGGTGGCGGCAATGTGCTGCTGTTCTACGACAGCGTGTCCCCCGGTCCCGCGGGCGGATTGGCCATTGGCAGCCGTTTCATGGATGGCATCTACGATATCCTGCCCGGGGAGCAGGCTCCGACCATCGTCGGCGCAGGCTTGCTGGGCGACTTCCAGCTTTCCCGCAGCCACCTGTTCGATGGCCGCGGTCCCGCGCGCGATTGTGCCCTGGCCCTCGTGCTTCCGGATGAATGGCGGCTGACCCCGGTGGTCATGCACGGTTGCCGGCCGGTCAGCAGTTTCATTGAAGTCACCCGTGTTGATGGTGCGCGGATTCTGGAACTGGACCACCGTCCGGCCACCGACGTCTTGTGTGAACGCCTCGGCCTGGACCCGCAGGGCGCCGATCCGGTGGCGCTGGCATTTTCCATTCTGCTGGGCCGCAAGCAGGGCGATCCCTTCGCCCCGTTCCGTGAAGACCGCTACGTCAACCGGCTGATCATTGCCACCGATTTCGAGGCCGGATGGGTGCAGCTCTTCGAAGCTGATCTGCAACCCGGCGACCAGGTGCAGATCATGGCGCGCGATCCCGATCTGATGTTCGACTCCGTCAACTCGGGCGTCAGTGAATTGCTCGCCCGTGGCGACACGTCCGGCATGTTGGGACTCTATTTCGATTGCGCCGGTCGGGCCGGCGTTTCCGCGGGCACCGAAAGTGACGAGGCCAAGGTCGTGCAACAGACGGTCGGCGGGCGCGTCCCCCTGCTCGGCGTCTATGTGGGGCGGGAGTTGGCGCCCTTTCTGGGGCGCACTCGCCCGCTCGACTGGACCGGTGTTTTCATACGCGTCGACGGCGGGGAACAGTCCCATGGATGAGATACGCCGGGAACGGGACTACTACCGCAATCTCAGTGACGAGCTGGGGGCCCAGGTGGTGCGCGCGCGCGACGAACAGACCCGCGCCGAGCGCACCGCCCGCCGCAGCCGCACCATCACCTCCCTGATTCGTCGGCTCTACCGCCTGGACCGGATGAATCTCGAGCGCAACGATCTGGCCAAGGTGTTTCTGGAAACCGCGCTCGACAGTCTGACGGTGGATTGCGCGGCCGTCCTGCAGTTCGATCCCGTCATACGGGCCTTTGCCGTACTGCATGCCGTGGGATTCACCACCGGCGGTGAAGACGTGCTCAACGGCATCAGCGTTGGCGACGGCTTTCACTACGTCAATTCCAGCAGTCCGGAAGACGCTTTCGTCGCCGAGCTTCGTCGCGTCACGGGGGCCCGTTACCTGTTGTGGAATTACGATGAAAGCACCGGGTTCGCGCTGCTGTTTGCCAATACGGTCGAGGACCGTCATGTCCACCCGCCTTTCCAGCGCGAGGATCGCGAACTGATGGAATCGGCGCTGGATGTCTTCGTCAATATCGTCGAGCGCCAGCGTGCCGAGCGGCAACTGATTCACGACGCGTTGCACGACCCGCTCACCGGCCTGCCCAACCGCATGCTCTTCGTGGAGCACCTCGATCAGGCGATGGGCCGGGCCCGGCGCTCGGTCGGTTACATGTTCTCCGTGCTGTTCCTGGATCTCGACCGCTTCAAACTCGTCAACGACAGTCTGGGTCATTCGGTGGGCGACGAGCTGCTGGTCAATTTCGCCGAGCGCCTGCGCAAGGCTGTCCGGCCGGGCGATGTGGCCGCCCGCCTGGGGGGTGACGAGTTTGCCGTACTGGTGGACGACATGGCGGAGCCCGGCGAGGCCGTGCAAGTCGCCGACCGCATCCAGGAAAGCCTGGGCACGCCGTTCGACGTGGGCGGCCAGCATATCTTTGCCAGTGTGAGCATCGGCATCGCGCGCAGCGCGGAGCGCTATTCCAGCGGCGATGAACTGCTGCGGGATGCCGACATCGCCATGTACAGCGCCAAGGAATTCGGCGGTGGGCGGCACAAGATGTTCGACACCGACATGCATGTGGTGATGATCTCGCGCCTGCAACTGGAAACCGACTTGCGGCTGGCGCTGGAACGCGGCGAGATGCGCCTCTACTACCAGCCGGTGGTGAGACTTTCCGACGGCTCCCTGCTGGGTTTCGAGGCATTGATACGCTGGAAGCATCCGCGTCGCGGCCTGATCGAGCCCATGGAATTCATCAGCCTGGCGGAAGAGACCGGCATGATCGTGCCGATCGGCCAATGGGCACTCAAGACCGTGCTCAACGATCTGGTCGACTGGAACGGGTCGACGCCAGACGGCGAACGGCTGCTGGTGAGCCTCAACATCTCCGATCGCGAGTTTCTCCAGACCCAGCTTCCGCACGTCATCGGCGATGCGCTCGAATCGGCCGGCCTGCCGGCCGAACAACTGGAACTCGAACTGACCGAACGCATGCTCATGCATTACGCACGTCTGCAGTCCGATATTCTCAATCGCCTGCGCGAGATGCACGTCCGCATCGCGATTGACGATTTCGGCACCGGCTATTCGTCCCTGAGTCGCCTGCAGAAGCTGCCCATCGACAAGCTCAAGATCGACCAGTCCTTCATTCGGGAAATGGCAGAGAATGCCGACGCCGCCGAGGTGGTGCGCACCATCATCCAGTTGGGCCACAATCTGGGCACGGAAGTGGTGGCGGAAGGCGTGGAGTCACAGGTCCAGTTGCAGCAGCTGATCGCGCTGGGTTGCGAATACGCGCAGGGCTATCTGTTTTCCCGGCCGGTGGATCGCAAACAGGCCGACGAACTGATCCGTCGTGTGAACTGGCTGGAGCGGACGGCCGGCTAGACCGACCGCTCCAGCACCAATTTCCTAAGCCTAGCTGCCGGGCGCGGGCCGGGGTGCTTCACCGCGCCCGGTGGACGGCGCCTTCTTGCGGGCCGCGGCCTTCTTCTTCTTTTTCTTCGGCGGCGCGTGGCCGGCCTCCGTACGTGTCTCCGGCAGCGGATGGGTGCCCAGTTCGTCCGCCGCGAAATCGTCCACGCGGATAATTTCCCGGGTCAGTTCCTCGAGTCGGCGCAGACGCCCGGCATCCTCGGCGTTGACCAGCTCCAGTTTCTCGGCCGCATCGATCTGTTCGAAGGTATCCAGCGCCTTGATGCGCCCGTCCTTGACGGCCTCGTGGATGACTTTTTCCAGGGGCTCGCAACGCACCGCGAGATCCAGTGCCTCATGGAAGATACCCACCGGGTCCCTGTGATCGGAGGTATAGATGTCGCGGCTCAGGCGCAGGCGCGCGCCGGTGGGCTTGCTCAGCAGATCGGCAATGCGATGACCGAGCCGGTCGCCCGGCGCCGAATAGTTGCGGCCGGTGGGAAACACGATCATTCGCAACACGCCCGCAACCACGCGGTTGGGGAAATTGCGGAGCAGGCCATGCAGTTGTTCCTGCAGCTTGTAGATCATGTCGCGGCAGGCCCATTCCACCAGTGGCAGGTCTTCCTGCTGACGGCCCTGATCCTCCCAGCGCTTGAGCACGGCCGAGGCGATATACATGTAGCTGAGCATGTCACCCAGCCGCGCCGAGATACTCTCCTTCTTCTTCAGCGAACCGCCCAGCGACAGCATGGCGGCGTCCGCCACCAGGGCAAAAGCGGCACTGTAGCGGTTGATGTGCTGGTAGTAGCGCCTGGTCGCCCCGCTGATCGGCACGCCGGTGAATCGGGCATGCGTGGCGGCCGTGATCATGGCGCGCACGGCATTGGACACGGTCAGGCCGATATGGCCCCAGAGCGCCTTGTCGAAGTCCGGCAGCGCCTTGGCCCGGTCGGCGGCATGCGCCGCGTGCATCTCGCGCAGCACGAAGGGATGGCAGCGGATGGCCCCCTGGCCGAAGATGATCATGCTGCGGGTCAGGATGTTGGCGCCTTCCACCGTGATGGCGATGGGAATGGACTCGTAACCGCGGCCAAGGTAGTTGTTGGGACCGAGGATGATGCCCTTGCCGCCGTGGATATCCATGGCGTCGTTGCCGACCTCACGCGCCATTTCGGTCACGTGGTATTTGACGATGGCCGAGGGCACCGAGGGGATTTCGCCCATGTCCACGGCGCCCAGGGTCATGACGCGCACCGCGTCCATCGCATACAGCGTGCCGCCCATGCGTCCGAGCACGTCGGCCACGCCCTCGAACTTCACGATCGGCAGATTGAACTGCTTGCGGATGCGCGCGTACGCGCCGGTGGTGAACACGCCCAGCTTGGCGCCGCCGCAGCCGTTCGACGGCAGTGAGATGGAGCGGCCCGCGGAGAGGCACTCCACCAGCATGCGCCAGCCCTGGCCGGCCATCTTCGGACCGCCGATGATGTAGTCCAGCGGCACGAAGACGTCCTTGCCCTGCGTGGGCCCGTTCTGGAAGGGGATGTTGAGCGGGAAATGCCGCCGCCCGATGGTGATGCCCTCCAGGTCGGTGGGGATCAGCGCGCAGGTGATGCCGTGCTCGTCCTTGTCGCCCATCAGATGCTCGGGGTCATAGAGCTTGAAGGCCAGGCCCAGCACCGTGGCGATCGGTGCCAGCGTGATGTAGCGCTTGTCCCAGTTCAGGCGGATGCCGACGGTTTCCTTGCCCCTGAACTTGCCCTTGCAGACCACCCCGGTGTCGGGAATCGCTCCGGCGTCCGAACCGGCCTTGGGCGCGGTCAGCCCGAAGCAGGGCACCTCGCGACCGTCGGCCAGGCGCGGCAGGTAGTGGTCCTGCTGCTCCCGGGTGCCATAGCGCAGCAGCAGCTCGGCGGGGCCCAGCGAATTGGGCACGGAAATGGTCGAGGCGGCCGTGGCGCTGCGGCTGGCGACCTTCACCAGCACCTGGGAGTGGGCATAGGCGGAAAACTCCAGGCCGCCATATTTCCGGGGGATGATCATGGCGAAGAAACCCTTCTTCTTCATGAAATCCCAGGCCTCGGGCGGAATGTCACCCCATTCGTGGGTGATCTTCCATTCATCCAGCATGCGGCAGAGTTCTTCGGTCGGTCCGTCGAGGAAGGCCTGTTCCTCCTCGCTCAACTGCGGAGCGGGCGTCTCCAGGAGTCGCTTCCAGTCCGGCTGACCGGAAAACAGATCGCCGTCCCACCAGACGGTGCCGGCCTCCAGCGCTTCCTGCTCGGTAGACGACATCTCCGGCATGATGCGCGCAAAAATGTCGAGCACGGGCCCGGAGACCAGGCGGCGGCGCAGTGCCGTGACATTGAGCGGAATCGCCAGCGCCAGAAAAACCGCCCAGAGCACGATGGCCATGGCAATCCAGCCGCCGCCCCAGACGGCCCAGGCCGTGTAGGCCGCCACCAGCGCGGCGAAGGCGGCCGTGGAGACCACCAGGCGTGCGCGCAGATAGGCAACGGTCAGGAAAGCGGCGATGAAAACAGCAAACCAGAAGAGGATAGACACGATCGGCCCCCTGGGTGTTCTGTGGTTTGGCGCCTGCCCGTGGCGGGCGCCGGGAATGCTTCAGTCGACTATACCGTATGCTTTCTCTGACTTTAAACGCTTGTTTGAGTTGCATGTTGATCCCGGTCAAGGGCCGCAACACTGCAGGGGCGGCTCACAGCGCCAACCCTTCGGGCCCGGCGGCTTTCGCCCGCTCACCGCGTTGCGCCTCGCTCATGTGGCTGCGAGCCACACCGCACTCCTCGCGCCTTGTGAGCGAACGAAAGCCGCGCGGGCGCGGCACAGGGAAAACCGCACCTGGCATTCCTGGCCCCTCGCAACCAAGGGGAGAGGACGTGCTGTCTGGCCTCGGGAGTCGAACGAAAGACCCTCCCCCTTCCGCCAGGAGGGGGGAAAAGAATTGCCCACGCGATACGGCGCACTATCGGCCCTCCCCCTTCCGCCAGGAGGGGGGAGA
>JASFQN010000030.1:0-18625 GCA_050115425.1 Gammaproteobacteria bacterium
ATCGTGGCGTCGATGCCCACGTCACCGGCCACGAAGCGGAACACGGGATATTCCCGGAAGCCTCCACCCGACAGACGCAGCCGGCGCTGCGAGGACTCATAAGGCACCGCGCGCCCCATCAGGTGGAAAGCGACCTGCTCGGGCGTGTCGGCAAACAGGTGAAGGTGGACAGCTGCATCGCGCGGCGCATTCCCGGAAAGCACGCCACCGACCAGCCGGGGCCGGAAGCCGTCAAACATCAGCATTGCCCGCCGGGCCACCTCGCGCAATTCGCGCAGCCGCTCCGGCTGCGAGTCGGAGCGGAACAGCCGGTGGTGTTCCGCCACCGCTTCCTCGATTTCCAGATTCGTGGGAATATTTCGCCCGTGCTGGGGCTTGATGCCGAGCCGGTCCGCGGCCTTGCGCTTGGCGGTGAAGAAGTCGCGCACCCCCTCCTCCGCCATGATCCGCGCAGCCTCCTGGGCCAGTAACCGGCGTACGTCGTTGCGCCTGTTCGTTTGCCGTCCCATTGCACGCTCTCCGCCTGTGCCGAATCAGTATGCCAGCGCCGCGTGTCGCCGCAAAGACTGCGCAGACGGGCCGTGCCGGAACGCGCCCGCAGGGCTGCGAAGCGCCAGCCTGTCCATGCCTCAAGGCCGAGTCCGGACCCTCCGCTGGTCGTATTCGGCCTCACAGGGGAGCCTGGCAAGTCCTGATTCAAGGCGGGAGACGCCGCACAGCAGCAGCGCGACGGGCAAGCGGTGCAACGCAGAAGCGGGGCTTGTCAGGCTCAGCCCGCAGGGCCGCGAAGCGCCTGTGAGGCCGAATACGACCAGCGGAGGGTCCCCTAGAAAAGATCATCCCCCTTGGACTTCTTTTTCTTGCCCTTGTCGCCCGCATTCGGCGAGTGCGCCGGCAGGTGGCCCGCGCGGAAGGTTTCGAATATCGCATCCGGGTCATCGGCACCCGCCAGCAGCCCGGTCTTGGGGTCGATCTTCACGGTGACCAGACCCGGCGGCTGCGGCAATTCATGATCCGGCACACCATCCAGCGCGACACGCATGAAGTCCACCCAGGCGGGCAGCGCCGCATGGGCCCCTTCCTCACCGTTGCCCAGCGAGCGCACCTGATCGAAACCCACCCAGGCTGTGGTTACCAGATCCGCGTTGAATCCACCGAACCAGGCATCCTGGAAGTCGTTCGCGGTGCCTGTCTTCCCGGAAAGATCGTGACGGCCGAGGGCCAGTGCCCTGCGGCCCGTGCCGCGTCGAATCACGTCGCGCATCATGTCGCTGACAATCCAGGCATTCTGGGGCGTGATCACCCGGGGAGCGAGTTTGACCGGCGCCGCCGCGGGTTGTCCCTCTGCGGGTTCCGCGGCCGGAGTTTGCGGGTCGGCGGCAGCCGCCTGTTCGCTGCCTGCGGCTGCCTGAGCATCCGCATCATTTTCATCCACCTGCGGACAGTCCCGGCAGACCACGCGGGGGTCCGCCTGGAAGAGCACCTGGCCGGATTCGTCTTCGATGCGCTGGATGAAGTAGGGGTTCACGCGATAGCCGCCGTTGGCGAAAACGGCGAAGCCGCCGGCCAGTTCGACCGGCGTGACTGTCGCGCTGCCCAGGGCCAGTGAAAGATTGCGCGGCAGGCGATCTCGCGGAAAGCCAAAGCGCGTCAGATAGTTGATGGCCGGCCCCACCCCGATGTCGCGCAGCACGCGAATGGATACGAGGTTGCGGGAATGGACGAGCGCTTCGCGCAGCCGCGTAGGACCAAAGAAACGGCCGCTGTAGTTTTCCGGTCGCCAGATGCCTTCCAGCGCCTTGTCTTCGAACACCACCGGCGCATCATTGACCAGCGTGGCCGCCGTGAAGCCGTCGTTCAGCGCCGCGGAATAGATGAAGGGCTTGATCGCGGAACCCGGCTGACGCTCGGCCTGAGTGGCCCGGTTGAACTTGCTCTGGTCGAAATCGTAGCCCCCGGACAGCGCCACGACCGCACCGTCCATGGGATCCATGGCCACGAGCGCGCCCTGTACCTGGGGGATTTCGGCCAGCCGCCAGCCGCCATCGCCGGTGGCTGCCAGATAGACGATGTCGCCGGGCTTGACCACATCCCCGGCTTGATCCGGCGCCGGTCCCTCGTCGTTGTCGTCGATATAGCGGCGCGCCCACGAAAGGCCATCCCAGCCGACGGTGACAGTGTCGCCCCCGGGCCGGTAGACCTGGCAGTCGCGATCGCCGATGGCCAGCACCAGACCCGGCTTCAGACGACCGACTTCAGGTACGCCGTCCAGCAACTGGTCGAGCTTGTCCAGGACCTTGGCATCGATGCCGCTCTGCGGAGCATCAGCGGAAGCCGCGGCGTCGGAGGACGCAGGCGCCCCGCCGGAGTTTGCCGCGACGGCTTCGGCGGCGCCATCGGGCAATGTCACATGACGTACCGGACCCCGGTAACCGTGACGCTGGTCATAGGCCTGCAGCGCGTCTCGCAGCGCATGAACCGCGGCGGGCTGCAGCCGGCTGTCCAGGGTGGTGGTGACGCGGTAGCCCGCCGAATAGGCGCTGTCGCCAAAACGCTGCACCATCTGCTGGCGCACCAGTTCCGCCACGTAGGGAGCGTCCACTTCCACGGGCCGGGCATGCAGACTGGCACTGATCGGAGCCTGCATGGCCTGCCGATACTCCGCCTCGCTGATGTAGTCGAGGGCACGCATGCGGCCCAGCACATAGGCCCGTCGCTCCAGCGCGCGGTGCGGGTTGGCGAGCGGATTGGCGGCTGACGGCGCCTGGGGCAGTCCGGCAATCATGGCCATCTCGGGCAGCGAGAGCTGATCCACCTTCTTGCCGTAATAGATTTCGGCCGCCGCGCCCACGCCGTAGGATCGCGCCCCGAGGTAAATCTTGTTGAGATAGAGGGTCAGAATGTCCTGCTTGGACAGTTCGCGGTCTATCTTTAGGGCAAGGAACATCTCGCTGATCTTGCGCGTGTAGGTCTTTTCCGCCGTCAGGAAGAAATTGCGCGCCACCTGCATGGTGATGGTGCTGCCGCCCTGGCTCTTGTGGCCTGTCAGCGCCAGATGAATGACCGCGCGGATAATGCCCTGGTAATCCACGCCGGGATGTTCGAAGAAACGGTCGTCTTCGGCCGCCAGGAAGGCGTGGATCAACTGCGGCGGGAACTGGTCGTAGGTCAGCGGAATCCGGCGCTTCTCGCCGAATTCGGCAATCAGGCGGCCATCACGGGTGTAGACCCGCAACGGGACCTGCAGATGGACGTCCTTGAGCGAGTCCACCGACGGCAGGTCGGGAGCGACATAGAAGTAGGCAATAATCACCGCGGCCACACCGGCCACGAACAGGGTGAAGCCGGCCCCGGCCACCCAGGTCAGTATTTTCAAGGAACGGCGCATGGTTACGTGACGGAGTTCACACTCATCCGGTGGGCGAAGCGTCGATTATACGAGGTCGAGGCCGTTGGGACGAGTCTGTATTTGATTTAGGCATTTTTTTATATATAGTTGAAGCTAGTAGTTAAGACTCTGGACAACAAATTTGTCCCAAGTCGCCGTCATAGAAAGGAAAAAACAGTGCTCTTCAAGCGTAACGCCAAACCGCTTCTGGGGCTCGACATCAGCACGTCCTCGATCAAGCTGGTCGAGTTGAGCGAGAGTGGCGGCGGCTACAAGGTCGAGTGCTTCTCTGCCGAGCCGATGCCCCCGAATGCGTTGACCGACAAGATCATTGTCGACGTGGACGCCGTAGGCGACGCCGTGCGTCGTGCGGTCAAGCGCGCCGGCACGCGCACCAAGCTGGCCGCCGTGGCCATCGGGGGCGCCTCGGTAATCACCAAGACGGTCACCATGCCGGCCTCCATATCGGACTCGGAACTGGCCGAGCAGATTGAACTGCAGGCCGACCAGTACATCCCGTTTCCTCTCGAGGAAGTCAGCTACGACTTCGAGATTCTTGGCCCGTCGGCACAGGATCCCGACATGGTGGAAGTCCTGCTGGCGGCAACGCGGCGGGAGAACGTCGAACACCGCCAGGCGGTGCTCGAAGTTGCCGGGCTGACCGCCAAGGTCGTGGATATCGAAGCCTATGCGCTGGAAAACGCCTGCCGGGTGATCACCTACCAGATGCCGGACGAGGGCCTGGACAAGACGGTCGCCCTGATCGATTTCGGATCCACCTCCACCACATTCAGCGTCCTGCATGATCGCAAGGTGATCTACACCCGTGATCAGGCGTTCGGCGGCAAGCAGCTCACCGAAGAAATCATGCGCGCCTATGGCCTGACCTACGAGGAAGCGGGTCGCGCCAAGAAGGAAGGGGGCCTGCCCAACAACTACAAGACCGAGATCCTCGACCCGTTCATCGACGACATGGCACAACAGGTCAACCGCTCGCTGCAGTTCTTCCTCTCCTCGGTAAGCACTCACCACGATCTCGACCAGGTGATTGTGTGCGGCGGCTGCGCGGCCATTCCCGGCGTGGACGAGCGTATCCAGGACATGCTCGGAACCTCCACCGCGATCGCCAACCCCCTGGGGCAGATGAAGGTATCCTCCCGCGCCAAGTCGCAGGGCGCGGAGGCCGAGGCCCCGGCTCTGATGACGGCCTGCGGCCTGGCCCTGAGGAGCTTCGACTGACATGCCACGCATCAATCTATTGCCCTGGCGCGAAGAGCGCCGCAAGGAACGCCAGAAGCAGTTCGTGTTCATGCTTGCGGGTGCCGTCGCGCTCGGGGCGCTCGTGTCGCTCTGGGGCTACACCACGATGGACCGGGTGATCGCTGCCCAGGAAGCACGCAACGACTTTCTCAAGCAGCAGATTGCCGAAATCGACAAGCAGATCGCCCAGATCAAGGATCTCAAGCAAACCAAGAGCCGGCTGCTCGCGCGGATGCGCATCATCGAGCAATTGCAGAAGAGCCGCCCGCAGGTGGTTCATCTGTTCGCGGAACTCGTCAAGACATTGCCCGACGGCGTTTACCTGACCGCGTTCAAGCAGAGCGGGGACAAGCTGGAAATGCACGGTGTTGCAGAATCCAGTGCACGAGTGGCGGCGTACATGCGCAATATCGATGCCTCGCCCTGGATGAACGATCCTTCCGTGGACATCATCGAGAGCAAGGACAAGGAAAACCAGCGCGTGCGCCGGAGCGAATTCATCGTGCGCGCGACCCAGGCCAGCCCCGATGTCGAAAAGTCGGATGACGACAAAGTGGGCAGCACGGACAGGGGTAAGCGCAAATGAACCTGTCAGACATCAATATCAACGATCTCGACTTCAACGATGCCGGCAACTGGCCCTGGCCGGTCAAGGGCTTCGCCGTCGCCCTGGTCTTCGTGGCCGTGGTGTTCTTCGGCTACTGGTACTGGGTGAGCGACCAGTTCGACGAGCTCCACCAGGCCGAGCGCCGGGAGACAAGCCTCAAGCGGGAGTTCGAGCACAAGCAGAGCCAGGCGGCCAATCTGGACGCCTACAAGGCCCAGCTCGAGGAAATGCGCCGCAGCTTCGGCGCCATGCTTCGTCAGCTTCCCGCGAAAAGCGAAGTGCCGAGCCTGCTGATCGACATTTCGCAGACGGCGCAGGCCAACGGTCTGACCCAGGAACTCTTCAAACCACAGGGTGAGGTGAAAAAGGAATTCTACGCCGAACTGCCCTACACCATCCGCGTGACCGGCGATTTCCACCAGTTCGGGGACTTTGTCAGCGCGGTGGCCGCGCTGCCACGCATTGTCACCCTGCATGACATCAGCATTCAGCCGACCGCGAAGAGTGGCAAGGAGGCCGGCAGCGACAAGCCCCTGGTAATGGAACTGACCGCCAAGACCTACCGCTACCTGGAAGAGGACAACGGCTCCGGGCGCGGCACCTCGAGCAAGCGCGGAGGCAGGAGATGAAGCATTCGAACCGGACACTTCCGGGCTCCCGGGCACGCCTGCTCCGCGTCCTGGGCGTGGCACTTGTTGCGGCGGCGATCGCCGGGTGCGGCAGCAATCTCGACGACCTGCGCCAGTATGCCAAGCAGGTCAGGGCGCGCAAGGGCGGGCATATCGAGCCGCTGCCCCAGATTCAGCCATACAAGACATTCGCCTACGACATGGACAATGAACGCTCGCCCTTTGTGCCGGACACGGAAATCAATCCGCAGGCACAGGCACAGAATGCCAGCGGCGTGCATCCGGACTTCAACCGCAATCACGAATACCTCGAAGGCTTCCCTCTGGACAGCCTCAAGATGGTCGGCACACTGTCCATGGGCGGTGACACCTATGCGATCATCAGTGATCCCGAGGGCAAGGTCACGCGGGTGAAGAAGGGCAACTACATCGGCCAGAACAACGGCAAGATCACCGGAATATCCGAAAGCGGGATCCAGCTCCGGGAGATCGTGCCGAATGGTCTGGGCGGCTGGACAGAACGCCAGAGCACTCTGGCCCTGTCCGGACAGTAACCGGGGAGAGAGGCAAAAATGGCTAGCAGCAAAACGATTCACGGCATCTCGAATAGGGTGGCCCGCCTCGCGCCGGTGATTTTCATCGCCGCCTGCCTGGCAGGCGGCCTCGCGGTGCAGACGGCCCGGGCGGAAGAGCTCGGCCACAATCAGCTTCAGAACATCGACGTGACCTCGCTTCCCGGGGACCGGGTGCAGCTCAAGCTGCATCTGAGCGATTCGGCACCCAAGCCGCTGAGCTTCGTCATCCAGAACCCGGCGCGGATCGCCATTGATCTGCCCGATACGCGCATCGCGCTCAAGGATCGCTATCGCCAGATTGGCGTCGGGGTGGTGGAAAGCCTGGCCACGGCCGAGGCCAAGGGGCGCACCCGTGTCGTGATCAATCTCTCGGACATGGTCAACTACAGCACCCAGGTACGCGGCGACGATCTCTACGTCACCCTGGGCGGCGCCGAACAGACCGAAGTCGCGGAAACAGCCAAGCCCTTCAGCGCACCCCCGGAATCAGCATCCGCCAGCAGCGCGGTGTCCGGCGGCCGGAGCATCTCCAACATCGACTTCCGCCGCGGCGACAATGGTGCCGGGCGCATCCTGGTGGATCTCTCCGACCCCCATACTCCAGTCAATGTGCAGCAGCAGGGCGACAAGATCGTAGTCGATTTCCGCAATACGGACATCGCCGACAAGCTGGTGCGACGCCTGGACGTGCGGGATTTCGCCACCCCGGTCAACACCATCGATACCTACAAGCGCAACGGCGATACGGAAATGGTGATCGGCGCGAGCGGCGACTATGACCAGATCGCCTATCAGGCCGACAACAAGTTCACGGTGGAATTCAAGCCGCTGACCAAGGAAGAAAAGGCCGCGCAGGAAAAGAAGGTCTATACCGGTCAACGCCTGACACTCAACTTCCAGGACATCGAGACCCGCGCGGTCCTGCAGATCATCGCCGACTTCACCGGTCTCAACATCGTGGTCAGCGACAGCGTCCAGGGCAACGTCACCCTGCGGTTGCAGAACGTGCCCTGGGATCAGGCGCTCGATATCATCCTCAAGACCAAGGGTCTCGATACCCGCACCAACGGCAACGTGATGCTGGTCGCCCCCGCCGCGGAGATCGCCGCGCGCGAGGAGGCGGAACTCAAAGCCAAACAGCAGATGGAGGAACTGGCGCCGCTGCGCTCCGACTTCATCCAGATCAACTACGCCAAGGCCACCGACCTGGCCCAGTTGCTCAAGTCGCAGGACAATACCCTGATGTCCAAGCGCGGCAAGGTCACGGTGGATACCCGCACCAACACACTGCTGATCCAGGACACCGAAGATCGCCTGAGCCAGATTCGCAAGCTGATCAACCGCCTCGACGTACCGGTCCGGCAGGTGCAAATCGAATCGCGAATTGTCATTGCCAACAACGACTTCAGCCGGGATCTGGGTGTGCGCTTCGGTGTCACCGGCGCCCGTCAGAACGGCAATGACGGTCTGGTGAGCATATCCGGCAGCGCCGAAGGCACCGATACCATGACGGGGTCGGCGATCAGCAATATCAACAGCGGTGGCAACCCGCTGCCGGTCACCACCCCCAGTCTGGGCGACCGGCTCAACGTCAACCTGCCCACGGACAATCCGGCGGGGCGCGTGGCGCTTGCCATCCTCAACTCCGACTATCTGGTGGATCTGGAGCTGTCGGCCATGCAGGCCGAGGGTCAGGGTGAGGTCGTCTCCAGCCCCCGCGTAATCACGGCAAACCAGAAGGAAGCCTCGATCGAGCAGGGCGTGGAAATTCCCTACCAGCAGTCATCGTCCTCGGGCGCGACCAATACCCAGTTCAAGAAAGCGGTCCTCAGCCTCAAGGTAACGCCGCAGATCACCCCGGATGACCGGGTGATCATGGATCTTGCGGTCAACAAGGACAGCATCGGCCAGGAAGTGGCCAGCGCCCAGGGTGGGCGGGTGCCGAGTATCGACACGCGGAAGGTCAATACCCAGGTGCTGGTGGATAACGGTCAGACCGTCGTGCTGGGTGGCATTTTCGAGACCACCCGGCGCACGACCACGTCCAAGGTGCCTTTGCTTGGTGACTTGCCAGGCCTTGGTGCGCTGTTCCGCAGCACCCGAAAGACTTCCAACAAGGACGAACTGCTGATTTTCGTCACGCCGCGCATCCTCAAGCAGGGTGCAACACTGAATCAATAGGAAGCGGCTGGCGACAGACCAGGACACCAAGAACGATCATCGCGGAGTAGAAGGTCATGAACACGGCACTCAAGGTCCTTGGCTCGCTGTCACTGCTGGTCGCCCTGGGCGGCGCCAGTTGCGGCAGCCAGAACGCCATCACCCAGCCGGGCAGCGGAGGTTCGAGCGGCGGCACCACAACCACGGTCCTGACGATGGGCAGCGGCACCGGCAGCAGTTTCTCGGCCGGCACGATTGCCATAGCGAGCACCAGCCTTTCCGCCGGCGGCAGCACCAGCCTCTCGGTGAGCATCGTCGACCAGAACGGTACGCCCTATACCCAGTCGGTCGATGTGAGTTTCACGTCGGATTGCACCCAGCCGGGCAAGGCCAGTATCCAGACGCCGGTCACCACGTCCACCGGCACGGCGACCACGACCTACGTGGCGACCGGCTGCAGCGGCACCGACAACATTACCGCGACGGCGTCGGTGAATGGCCAGACATTGCAGGCCACCGGTTCGCTCACTGTCCAGCCCGCCAGCCTGGGTTCGATCCAGTTCGTATCCGCGACGCCGACGACCATCGGACTGAAAGGCACCGGCGGGGCCGGCCAGCAGGAAACCTCAACGGTGGTGTTCAAGCTTCTGGACTCCTCCGGCGGTCCGGTTTCCGGGCAGGATGTGGATTTCGCGCTGAGCACGTCGGTGGGCGGCATCGTGATCTCGCCGACCACCGCCACCTCGGATGCCAATGGACGGGTGCAGACCGTCGTGCAGTCCGGGACGGTGGCCACTTCGGTCCGCGTAACGGCTACCGCCGTCGGCACGAGCCCCACCATCAGCACCCAGTCAGACCAGTTGACCGTGACCACGGGCATCGCGGATGAGGACAGCTTCTCGCTGTCTGCAGAGACGCTCAATCCCGAAGCATTCAATTACGATGGCGTCACGGACAAGGTGACCGTCTATGTGGCCGACCGGTTCAACAACCCGGTCCCCGATGGCACGGCGGTAACGTTCACGACCGAGGGCGGTTCCATCGGCAGTCAGTGCACGACGGTGGCGGGCACCTGCAGTGTCGACTGGGTCAGCCAGAACCCGCGCCCGAGCAACGGACGCGCAACCGTGCTGGCCACTGCAATCGGTGAAGAAAGCTTTGTCGATGTCAACGGCAACGGCGTGTTCGATGACGGGGACAGCTTCACCGATCTTCCGGAGGCCTATCGCGACGACAACGAGGATGGGAGCCGGCAAAGTGCCGAACCCTTTGTCGATTTCAACAGCAATGGCAACTACGATGGCGCGGATGGCCTGTTCAACGGTCTGCTGTGCCAGCACAGTACGCTTTGTTCCAGCCAGACAACGCTGAACGTCCGACAGCAGCTGGTTATCGTGATGTCGGGCAGTGATGCGGTCATCAATGCGCCGGCAAGCATCGACGTGAGCGGCGGCCCTGCGGCACTGGTATTCACGGTTGCCGACAACCGCAATCAGCCGATGCCCGCGGGAACGACGGTGAAGGTCACCACGAGCAACGGCAAGATCAGCAGCACGTCGTCGTTTACGGTGCCGAATACCAATGCCAACGGCCCGCTCCAGTACTCCGTGGTGTTTGAAACGGATGGAACACCGAGTTCGGGGGTCATTACGATTGACGTGATTACGCCGAAAGGCGTCGAAACCTATACTACCGCCGGGATCCAGGACTGACACGCCTGCGTTCGGCAAGAGGCGGGAGGGGAAACCCTTCCGCCTTTTTCATTTTCTGGTCTAATAGGGGAATGCAACAGGAACCGCGCATCTTCCTGATCGGCCCGATGGGTGCGGGCAAGACCTCGATCGGCCGCCAACTGGCCAGACTGGCCGCCATTCCTTTCCACGACACCGATCTCTACATCCAGCAACGCACCGGTGTGGACATCCCGCTGATATTCGATATCGAGGGCGAGGCGGGCTTCCGCCGCCGGGAAACCGACGCGCTGAAGCATCTCAGTGCGGAGAGCCGTTGGATCATCGCCACCGGCGGCGGCGCCGTCCTTGCCGAGGCCAACCGCCGGCTCATGCAGGAACGGGGACATATTGTCTATCTGCGTGCCGGCGTTGACGCACAAATGCGTCGCACGCGTCGCGGCCGGCATCGGCCCCTGCTGGAAACCGAAGACCCGGCCGGGCGTCTGCGGGAGCTGTTCGAGGACCGGGACCCGCTCTACGGCGAACTGGCTGACACCATTGTCGAGACCGACCGGCGCAATGTTCGCGAGGTCGCGCGCGAAATCGCCCGGCGTCTGAAACTGTTCGCCGAGGGAGATCTATCGTGAATCGGCGGATCGAGGTTGCTCTTGGCGGGCACAGCTACCCGATTGACATCGGGCCGGGTCTGCTGGCCCGCACAGAAACATTCAGCCAATGCCGCGAACGGGATATCCTCGTGGTCAGCAACGAGATCGTGGCCCCGCTTTACCAGTCGGCCCTCACCCGTTCACTCCGTGCACTGCCTGCCACCCGGGTCGAACCCCTGATACTGCCTGACGGCGAGGCCGCCAAGACGCTTGTCACGGCGGGAAAAGTGTTCGATCGCCTGCTGGAGCTCGGCTTTCACCGGGACTGTCTTCTCATTGCGCTGGGGGGTGGCGTCACCGGCGACCTGACAGGCTTCACGGCAGCCTGCTACCAGAGGGGCGTGGACTTCATCCAGGTCCCTACCACCCTGCTCGCCCAGGTGGATGCGTCGGTGGGCGGCAAGACGGGCGTCAATCACGCTCTCGGCAAGAACATGATTGGCGCGTTCCACCAGCCCGTCGCGGTCGTCGCCGACACCGAAACATTGCATACCCTGCCCGGCCGGGAACTACGGGCCGGAGCGGCCGAAGTCATCAAGACGGCCTTGCTGGGCGACGCCGCGTTGTTCGAGCAACTGGAACAGGACGTCGACCGACTGCTGTCGCTCGACGCCGAGGTCACGAGCCAAACCATCGCCCGCTGCTGCGAGATCAAGGCCGGCATCGTTGCCCGCGACGAGCGCGAGACCGGGGAACGCGCCCTGCTCAATCTGGGGCACACCTTCGGCCATGCCATCGAGACCGCTCTTGGTCACGGACAGTGGCTGCACGGAGAAGCCGTCGCCGCAGGCCTGGTGATGGCTGCCGGCCTTGCCGCCCGCGTGGGACTCTGCGAGCCGCAACTCGCGGACCGGATACGGACGCTCGTGTCGAGAACCGGGCTGCCCGTCGACCCGCCGACCGGTCTGGACGCCGATCGCATGCTGTCGCTCATGCGTCAGGACAAGAAAACCCTCGCCGGCCGCCTGCGGCTGGTGCTGCCCGAGCGCCCGGGCCGGGCGCGCGTCGTCGAGGATCTGGACGAGCGCGCAGTGCTCGAATGGCTGCGGAGCGTCACCGCCTCATGAGCGGTCCGGACCTGATTCCCCGCTTGCCCCGTCTGGATGACGGGCTGGCTCCCTGGGCGGCACGCGACGCGGCTTCGCACGGGCGCCGGCACCCCGAGCCCGCGCCGCGCTACCGCAGCGAATACCAGCGGGACCGGGACCGCATTATCCATTCCACGGCCTTCCGGCGGCTGGTCTACAAGACGCAGGTCTTCGTGAATCACGAAGGCGATCTCTACCGGACCCGCCTCACCCATTCACTGGAGGTCGCACAGATCGGGCGCAGCATCGCGCGCACGCTGGGCCTGAATGAAGCCCTGGTGGAAGCCGTCTCGCTCGCCCACGACCTCGGCCATACGCCGTTCGGGCACGCGGGACAGGACGCTCTCCATGCCTGCATGCGCGACTTCGGCGGATTCGAGCACAACCTGCAGTCGTTGCGAGTAGTCGACGAGCTGGAAGAACGCTATGCGGAATTCGACGGTCTCAACCTGACCTTCGAAACCCGCGAGGGCATCCTCAAACATTGCAGCACCACCGAGGCACGCGAACTCGGCGACCTGGGCCGGCGATTTCTGGAACGCCGACAGCCGGGGCTGGAAGCGCAGCTCGCCAACCTGGCCGATGGCATCGCCTACAACAACCATGACGTGGACGACGGCCTGCGCTCGGGGCTGGTCAGCATCGAACAACTCGCGGAAATCCAACTGTTCCGGCAGGGGCTGGACGAGGTCCGGACGCTGTACCCGGGGCTCGACCAGCGGCGTACCGTCCACGAAACCGTCCGGCGCATGATCGACCGCCTGGTGAACGATCTCATTGAAGAAAGCGCCCGCCGCCTGCTCAAGGCCGGTGTCCACGACATCGAGGAGGCTCGCGGTCACCCCGGCCCGCTGATCGCTTTCAGTGACACCATGCGCGAACTGAGCCACGAACTGGCGTCCTTTCTGCGCCGCGAGTTCTATCAGCATTACCGTGTGCGCCGCATGACGGCCAAGGCCCGCCGTACAGTCACCGCATTGTTCGAGGCCTTCATGGATGATCCGCAGCTGATGCCGCCTGCCTATCTTGCCGCAGGCCGGCGGCTGGAAGCATCGCGTGGCACGGCCGGTCGTGCCCGGGCGGTATGCGATTACATCGCCGGCATGACCGACCGCTATGCCATTGCCGAGTTTCGCCGCCTCACCGACCCGCTGGAGAGAACCTGACCCGCGGCGTGATAGAATGCGGACCGTTTTCGGCCAGTTCAGGGTAGCCCATGTCTTCCGCCCCAACCTCGTCCACGGAGATTCCCGTCCGGGACCGCCTGATTTTTGCCCTTGACGTTGCCGACACGGACCAGGCACGCGCACTGGTCGAACAACTCGGCGAATCGGTTTCCTTCTACAAGATCGGTCTCGAGCTGTTCATGGCAGGCGGCTACTTTGAACTGCTGGACTGGCTGGTCGAGCAGGGCAAAAAGGTCTTCGTCGATCTCAAATTCTTCGACGTGCCGGCCACCGTCGCCGCCGCCGTTCGCCAGTTGAGCCACCGGGGCGCCACCTTTGCCACGGTGCATGGCAACCAGGGCATCATGGAGGCGGCCGCCCGGGCCAAGGGCGATCAACTGAAGATTCTGGGCGTCACGGTCCTCACCAGCCTCGATGCCGGCGATCTGCGGGACCTGGGCTTTGCATGCGACGTCGAGGAACTGGTGCTGTCGCGCGCCCGCCGCGCACTGGAGGCCGGCTGCGACGGCGTCGTGTCTTCGGGCCTGGAAGCACCGCGCCTGCGCGAATTCATTGATCGACGCCTGCTCGTCGTCACGCCGGGCATCCGCCCGGTGGAGAACCGGCCGGTTGACGACCAGAAACGGGTCGTCACGCCCGAGCAGGCCTTCGCCAACGGTGCCGACTATATCGTCGTGGGCCGTCCGATCCGGGACGCCGACGATCCGCGTGCGGCGGCAGAGGCCATCCAGACAAGCATCCGAAACGTTTTCGCCAGGTGATATCAATGCACACCCCGCTGCACAATGACCGACTGCTCAAGGCGCTGTTGCGCGAACCTGTCGACCGCACGCCGGTCTGGATGATGCGCCAGGCCGGACGCTATCTTCCGGAATACCGAGCCACACGGGAACGCGCCGGCAGTTTTCTCAAATTGATGCGCACCCCCGAGCTTGCCTGCGAGGTGACACTCCAGCCGCTGGAGCGCTATCCGCTCGACGCCGCAATCCTGTTCTCGGACATTCTCACCATCCCGCATGCGATGGGCCTGGGCCTGCATTTCGTGGAGGGTGAGGGGCCGCGTTTTGAACACCCCCTGCGCAGCGCCGCGGACATCAAGCGACTCGCCGTACCCGAGCCGGAAATCGAATTGGACTATGTGATCGATGCGGTGCGTCTGATTCGCCGGGAACTGGCCGGCAAGGTGCCGCTGATCGGATTTGCCGGAAGCCCATTCACACTGGCCACCTACATGATCGAGGGCGGCAGCAGCAAGGACTTCTCACGCACCAAGGCGTTGATCTACGACCAGCCCGAACTCGCCGACCGACTGCTCGACACACTGGCTCGCTCGGTGACCAGCTATCTCAATGCCCAGATCGCGGCGGGCGCGCAGGCGGTGATGGTTTTCGACACCTGGGGCGGCGTGCTTGCTCCCGATGCCTATCGCGCATTTTCGCTGGAATACATGGCACGCATCGTCTCGGGCCTGACCCGAGAGGCCGACGGCCGTACCGTGCCCGTCGTACTCTTCACGAAGGGCGGTGGCGCATGGCTTGAGGACATGGTCCGAACCGGCGCGGATGCATTGGGGCTGGACTGGACCGTCGATATCGGCGAGGCCCGCCGCCGCGTCGGCCAGCAGGTTGCCCTGCAGGGCAACCTCGATCCCGGTGTGCTCTATGCCTCTCCGGAACGCATTCGTGAGCAGGTTGCCCGCATTCTGGAGAGCTACGGCCACGGCAGCGGGCATGTATTCAACCTGGGCCACGGCATTACTCCTGGGGTGGACCCGGAGCACGCCGGTGCCATGATTGCCGCCGTGCAGGAATTGAGCCCCGTCTATCACGGCGGCTGAACCTTTCGCGGCACAGCCGCGAATTCAGCGGACCGGGCCCAATGAGACGCGGATTGGCGTTTCGGCGAAATCCGACACCAAACACGGAAAGGGCGCCGAACGGCGCCCTCCTCCAGCAGCAAGCCGAGCCTATGCGTCGTCGCGCAATGCGCGACGCAGGATCTTGCCCACGTTGGTCTTGGGCAGTTCCTGCCGGAACTCCACCACCTTGGGCACCTTGTAACCGGTGAGCGACTTGCGACAGTGCTCGATGATGTCGCGCTCGGTAAGCTCCGGATCCTTCTTGACCACAATGACCTTGACCACCTCGCCCGAGTGCTCGTCCGCCATCCCCACGGCGGCGACTTCCAGCACACCGGGATGCTCGGCCACCACTGCCTCGATTTCGTTCGGATAGACGTTGAAGCCGGACACATTGATCATGTCCTTCTTGCGGTCGACGATGCGCACGTAACCCTTCTCGTCCATCGTGCCCATGTCGCCGGTGCGCAACCAGCCATCGTCGGAAAGCACCTTGGCCGTCTCGTCCGGACGATTCCAGTAGCCGCGCATCACCTGCGGTCCCCGAATGCAGAGCTCGCCGACTTCGTTGAACGGAAGCTCCTTGCCGTCCGCATCACGTATCGAGACCTCGGTGGACGGAATCGGCACGCCGATACTGCCGTTGTAGTCGGTCAGCGTGAGTGGATTGATGCAGGCCGCCGGCGACGTCTCGGTCAGTCCGTAGGCTTCAATCAAAGGACAGCCGGTAACCTTTTTCCAGCGCTCGGCCACCGCACCCTGCACGGCCATGCCGCCGCCCAGCGTGAGCTTGAGATCGCTGAAATCGAGTTCACTGAAACCTTCGGTATTGAGAAGTCCATTGAAGAGCGTGTTGACACCGGTGATGATCGAGAATCGGGTCTTGCGAAGCTCCTTGACGAAATCCCTGAGGGCCCGCGGATTGGTAATCAAAAGATTCAGGCCGCCGGTCTTCATGAAGACCAGGCAGTTCGCGGTCAGTGAGAAGATGTGATACAGGGGCAGGGCCGTTACGACGACTTCGCGGCCTTCCTCGATGATCGGGGAAAGCCATGCTTCCGCCTGCTGGATGTTGGCGATCATGTTGCCGTGGGTCAGGATCGCCCCCTTGGAGACACCCGTCGTACCGCCCGTGTATTGCAGGAAGGCGATATCCTCATGGCCCAGTTCCACGTCGTCGAGTGTCTGCCACTTGCCCTCGCCCAGTGCGTGGCGCAGCGAGACACTGCCCTCGATCGACCAGCCGGGCACCATGTGTCTGACATGCTTGACCACGAAATTCACCAGCCACCGCTTGGGCGCCGGCAGCATGTCACCGACCCGTGTGGTGATCACGTTTCGGATGGGGGTGTTGTCGAGGGCCTCGGCCAGCGTCTGGCAGAAATTTTCCAGAATCACGATGGTCCGCGCGCCGGAGTCGCTGAGCTGGTGCTCCAGTTCGCGCGCGGTGTAGAGCGGATTCACATTGACGACAACCAGGCCTGCCCGCAGGATGCCGAAGAGCACGACCGGATACTGCAGCAGGTTCGGCATCATGATCGCCACTCTGTCGCCCTTTTCCAGGCCGAGCACCTTTTGCAGATAGGCGGCGAAGTAGCGGCTTTGCTGGTCGATATCCGCGTAGGTCAGGGAGGTGTCCATGTTCCTGAACGCGGGGAGGTCACGAAAGCGGCTGCAACTCTCCTGGAAGAAATCCCTTACCGAGGCGTAGGCGTCCACATCGGCCTCCGCGGGCACGCCTTCGGGGTATTCGCTCAGCCAGACCTTTTCTACCACATTGTTCTCCCCGTTCGACACGAAGTCGGCACCCCGGGGGCGCCGGCCGCCGTGTACATATAGCATTCGCCGTTCGCCCGCCGCAACCTGGGCAGCGGCTAGGCGGCGAAGCCTGTCAGGCGGTCGAGATGGCGCAGGGCGAGATCCACGTCTTCACCCAGAACGGCGGCGCCGGCGCGCCGGATGAGATCGCTCGCGGTCGCGCTTGCGGCCCCGCCGACACCCACGGGGATGGCGAGGTCCCGCACCAGCACGGCGAGGCTTTCCTGCAGGAGCCCCGGAGGCGGCATGACATGGGCGGCCAGAACAACGGCATCGGCACCGGCGCGGCGGACGGCGGCCGGCATCTCCTGAAGAGGGAGGTCGGCTCCCAGCAGGAGCAGGCGATAGCCGTGCTCGGCGGCGGCCAGGGCGAACATCAGCAGCCCCAGTTCATGCCGTTCACCCGGCATGCACGCCGCCAGCAGCAGCGGTCCACGGGCGCTCTGCGCCCGGTGATGAAACCGGGCGCCAAGCTTGTTGCGCAAATACGTGGCGAAGAAATGTTCTTCGGCGACACTGCCCTCCCCGTGCTCCCAGCGGCGCCCCAGCTCCCTGAGTAGCGGCTGAATCAGACGGTGGGTCACCAGATCAATGGGGTACAGGGAAAGAACCCCGTTGTAGACTGCTTCGACGGCGGCTTCGTCGAAGCGGGCGATTGCCGTGACGAGGCGCTGCTGGTACGCCTCCCAGACGTCGTCCGGCGTGGCCGCCGTGTGCCGATCCAGCGCGGCGCGCATCTGGCCGATGGCGACGCCCTGATCGAGCCGGGCAAGAATGGCATTGATCCGGTCGATATCGGCCCGGCTGTAGAGACGATGGCCCTTGGCGGTGCGATGTGGCTTCACCAGGCCGTAACGGCGCTCCCAGGCGCGCAGCGTGACCGGATTGACGCCGGTCAGTTGGGACACGGTGCGAATCGGGAAATAGCCCGTTTCGCCAGGCGCTTCGGAGGGGTGCTCAGGGGTCATGAATGGCATTATACACAACTTGTACAATCATTGGCGTCCGCCGATTGACAAGGGCCTGCTTGCTGTACAATGCCCTTCAGCCATTCCACCGGACCCGACCCATGGGAGAAACGACCATGACTGAATCACCCGGCAAGGTAGCGTGGATCACCGGCGGCGGCACCGGCATCGGCCGTGAACTGGCGCTGCAGCTCGCCCGCCACGGCTGGCGCGTGGCCGTATCCGGCCGAACGCGATCAAGCCTGGATGAGGCCGTGACGGCGGCTGGCGGGCTGCCCGGCACCCTCAAGGGCTTCGTTCTTGACGTGACCGACGAGGGAGCCTGCCGAGGCACGGCCGCGGCCATTCGCGGCGAATGGGGCATACCCGACCTGGCGGTCTTCAACGCGGGCATGTACGAGCCATTCAAGCTGGAC
Source organism: Gammaproteobacteria bacterium (assembly GCA_050115425.1). Classification (GTDB taxonomy): domain Bacteria; phylum Pseudomonadota; class Gammaproteobacteria; order Natronospirales; family JASFQN01; genus JASFQN01. The sequence continues at coordinate 18,296 of JASFQN010000030.1, forward strand.
CGGTTCACACCGGAACTCATGCGCCGTCACATGGAAGTGAACTACATGGGCACTGTCAATTGCCTGGCGTCAATCCTGGACGACATGCGCCAGCGCGGCAGCGGGCACCTGGCCATCACGGCCAGTGTCGCCGGCTACCGCGGACTGCCACTGGCCGCACCGTACGCCGCGAGCAAGGCGGCGCTGATCAGCCTGGCGGAATCCCTCCATCTCGAACTTGCCGCGGCGGGCATCGACATTACCGTGATCAACCCCGGTTTCGTGGACACTCCGCTGACCTCGGAGAACCGCTTCCACATGCCGGCGCTCATGGACGCCCCCACGGCTGGC
>JASFQN010000031.1:0-18455 GCA_050115425.1 Gammaproteobacteria bacterium
GCGCGTCAATGGAATCCAGACCGAGGCCGTCTCCGAAAAGCGGGGCTTGGGCGTCGATGTCTTCAGGGCGAACGTCTTCGAGGTCAAGCGCCTCGACGATCAGCGTTTTCAGTTCTTCAATCAGTGAGCTCATAACGGACCAGTTGTTGTCGGAAAAAATCCTGCAGGGCATCGGTCATCTGCCTGACTCGAATGCTCAAGGGGCCTTCTTCGGTTTCAGTGAATGCCTGGCAGTCCCGGGCCGGGAGTGCCTTGACCCGGATGCGCCAGGGTCGCACCGGAACCTGGTACCAGCGCATTTCCTTGGTGAAGGCTGGCGGCGCGCATGCCACCAGAACGGGAACGATCGGCGCCCGCGAGCGGAGCGCGATCCGTGCCGCGCCGCGCTTGAAGTTCAGAGGAGTGCCGGGGGTCGAGCGGGTGCCCTCGGGGAAAATGACCAGGCTGCCGCCGGATTGGATGGCCTCCACGCAGGCGTCGATCAGCGCCTCCGGCTCCGCATTGCTGATGTACCCTGCCGCACGGACAAAGGCCCGCGTGAACGGATTGCGCCACAGCGCGCTTTTGACCACGCAGTCCGCCTGTGGATGCAGCGCAATTAGAACCACCACGTCGAGAAATGTCGGATGGCTCGCCAGGATCAATCGCGGGCCACGGGCGCGAAGATGCTCCAGGCCTTCGGCCTGCACACGCCCCATGCCGACCAGGGCCACCAATCTCAGTAATCCCCGGAAGGCTGCGCCGACAAGTGCGCGGACGCGGCGTTGCCGGTCGGAGGCGTTGCCGGGGTAGAGGAGCGCGACGGGCAGGGCGGTAGGTGCCACGACCGCGCAGCCGACGCCGAACACCACGAAACAGAAGCCCGTGGCAAATGCACGCCAGATCCGGCTCACCCGTCTGATCATGCCGCGTCCGCCCGTTTGAGGGCCCAGTGCTGCGGTGTCATGCCCAGCGCCGCCTGCGGCGAGTCGGCCATCAGAAAGGCAAGCAGTTGGTCGGGCAGCGCGTCGACCGGGTGTGACTCGCGCCAGCACAGGGCGACGGCACGGGGTGTGTCCGTCGACGCGCGCAGAAGCAGGGCGAGGCTGATGGGCGAAGCCGGACATGCCAGTGGATCGCTGTAGGGTTCGCAGACCGGACTGTCCGCGTAAACCACCAGTGTCTGAGAAGCGCCGGCGTGCAGTTGGCCAGCGGCTTCCAGAATTGCCGCGCCGAGACTGTCGGGTCCGGCCGCCAGGGCAGTGGCAGGACTGCGGTCCTGCCGGGCAATCGAAAGCAGACCCGGAACGGCGTTGTGGACCGAGAGACTGAAGGCGGCGGGCGAGAGCGGTTCCTCGCGCGCCAGATCATTGAGCAGCGTGACGGTGCGATCCAGCGACCCATGGCGGGAGGCGAAGATCATCGGTGTCGGCGGCTGGTCTTCCAGGCAGGCCAGTGCCACAGTCGCGGCCATCCGGCCCAGCGTGTCGAGCCGCCGCCGAATTCGGGCAGGTATGACGCGCGCATCCGCAGTACCCGCGAGAATGCCGGTGTGATCGTGGCCGGGCTGCGGGCGCTGGCGCGCGCCGGCTGCCTTCTCCGGACGCCAGGCGCACCAGTTCGCTACCGAAAACTCGAATCCGTTCGGCATTGCCGCTTCCACCCGTATTCCCCAATGGCTTCCCGACCGGGATGCCGGGAAGTTCTGCTCGTCTGAACAGCCCGTTGCAAGACGTCAGGCAACGCGCTGGGATATCCCTGAAAGCGTGCAAATATATGCAATTTCACGCACTTGGGCAAAACGCGATGCGGCAGTCGGACTGTTGATCAAGCCCTCTGCCGGACCGGAATCGCAAGCCAGTCGGGCGCTTCCGGGCCCCGGATCGTGCCTTTGGGAAGAAGCCGCCAGACCCGTGGTGGAGCAATTTTTCCGCGACCCCGGACCGCCACCGCGCACTGCCAGTCTTCGGCCAGACGGGCCATCCGAACCTGCCAGGGCCCCTCGGGTAATCGCGAATCGACGCGCAGCGCCGGTCCTCCCTTGCGGTCGGGTCCGAGCACTGCCATGCATTCGAGCGCTTGCCACAGCCCGACGCCCGCGCTCTTGGCCACGGATTCTGCGAGCGTCCAGGCACCCAGGCGCTCTGCCATCCCCTGCGGCGTATCGGCCGGGTGTCTGAACGCCGCGGACCCGGAAAATGCCGGCAGAGTGCTCATGCTCCGAATGGCGCGGCGGCGATGCAGCCATTCCACGTCGATGCCGATGGGCAGTCGCGCAATGGCGGCCACGACCAGGCCGTGGCTGTGACTGATGGATACGTGCCAGCCGTCGGCCGCCACAGGGCGGCCGGTAGCGTCAACATCGAGTTTCGGGGCTCCGATTGCGTGCAACTGCTTGAATCCGGTCAGCAGCATGGCCCTGGAGCACAGCCATTCCAATCTTCTTCGAGGCGTTGCCAGTTGTGCATACCGACGCGCCAGAGCGGGTGCCAGTTGGCCGAGACAGCACTCTTCCCAGTGCCCGATCTGGTTGGCTTCGGGGCGCATCATCAGAATGTCGATCGGGTGCGCCAAAACGCTAGCCTTTGGCGGCGGGCCAAGACGGGCCGAATTGCCGGCGGCGACAAATTATGATTGGGTAAGCGCTGCCGGAGGAATGTCCGTGCAGCCACAACAATACAAGAAGAGGAAAAAGGATGATGCAGAAGAAGTGGATCATGGTGGGGCTTTTCCTGGGGATTCTCACACTGGGCGCATGCCGCACGGCCCCCATCAAGAATTACGAAAACGTGCCGATCAGTCGCATCGACGGTGCCGCGCTCAGTCTCCATGACGTCGAGCGGGCCATAGCCATCGGCGCTTCACGCCGGGGCTGGAAGACCCGCAAGGAAGGCACGGGCCACATCGTGGCCACGCTCGACCTGCGGGGGCACGAGGCCGTTGTCGACATCAACTATACGGACCAAGCCTACAGCATCACCTACAAGAGCAGCCAGAATCTGAAGTACGACGGCAACGGTCACATCCACAGCCACTACAACAGTTGGATCAATTACCTGAAACAATCCATCAACGCCGCTTTCCAGGAAATCAGAATCGGTTCCTGACCCGGCTTCAGAACGTCGCGGAATGGCGGCGGCGGAAGAATCGGTAGCTGTATTCGATTGCCGCCGCCGCCACCGGCATTCCGGCGAGTATGCACAGGCGCGATGGCCCGGTCAGCGCGGTGCGCCAGACCAGCGCGCCGAGCGCGCCAAGGCAGGCGATCACGCCGAGTATCGAGAGCCAGCGCCTGGCCCCGGTGCGTTCATGCAGGCGGACGTTGGCGCCGTTGACAGCAGCGAAGATGAGCAGGAATCCGGCACTGCCGACCGTGGAGATACTCGAGAGATTCAGCGTATTGGCCACCACAAGCGTTGCCAGGGCGGTGAAGATCAGGCCTTCGAGCGGTTTGTGCCAGATTTTCTTCTCAAGCAGCTCGGGAAGTTCACCGTCGCGGGCGATGATGAAACTCAGGCGCGCTGCTCCATAGACCGTGGCGTTGATCGCCGAGGCCGTGGAAAGCAGCGCCGCTATTGCGATCAGCGTGAATCCCGACTGGCCGAGAAACGGTTCCGCCGCCGCCGCCAGAGCGTAGTCCCGGGCCTGGATGATTTTCTCCAACGGCAGATTGCCTACCGTCACCGCGGCAACCAGCAGATAGAGTACGATGACACCGATCACCGCGGTGTAGAATGCGCGGGGCAGGGTGTCGGAAGGATTGCGCACATCAGCCGCGGTATTGGCGATGAGTTCGAATCCCTCATAGGCCAGGAAGATGATCATTCCTCCCGCCACCACATTCAATGCCGGACTCCAGGCAGCCGGCGCAAGCCGCGCGGGGTCTATCCCGGCAACGCCCGTGCCGATGAAGATCAGCAGAATCAGCAGCTTCAGGCCGACAATCAGATCTTCGGCCCGGCCGATCAGGTCGGCGCTGAAGGCGTTGAGCACCGCGATGACCAGAATGATTCCCGATATCAGGCCATGGCGGGCCAGCGGCTGCATGGTTTCGGGGAAGAAGGTCGCGCCGTAACTGCCGAATGCATAGGCATACAGCGACAGCATGACGATGTAGCTCAGCCAGAGCAGGACGTTGAGCGTGCCGGTCAGGGCCCCCTTGCCGTAGGCCTTGTCGAGGTAGGATACGGTGCCGCCCGGGCCGGGCAGCGCCACCGAGAGTTTCACGTAGGCGTAGGCCGTGATCAGCGCAATCGCGCCGGCAATGGCGAAGGCGACGAGGGTGCCGCCACGCGCCATGGATACCGCCAGCCCCAGCACCGCGAAGATGCCGCCGCCCACCATGCCGCCAATCCCGATGGAGGTGGCCTCCAGGAAACCGATCTTGTCATTTTTTTTCGACATTCCGTCCACTCCACGGCAGGAATGACTGCAGGCAATATTTGGGTCATGAACTGATGCCTGCTACTGCCTGGCTACTTTGCTTCACGTCACGTCCATAAGCAAAGCACCTTGCCTGCTGCGGGCAGGGGCGGCCGGTCGGATGGTCCCCGGCAATGACCCGGTCGGCATCAATGGAGAGGAACACAGCGCACTGGACGTTGTCTTCTCATGGCAGAAGGTGCGCGTACCGCGCACCGGCGACCAAACACGAAAACCGGAGGTGAACATGAAATACCGCCAGCTGGGAAAGCTTGAAGTCTCCGCGTTGGGGCTCGGTTGCATGGGCATGTCCGAGTTCTATGGCCACGGCGATGACAACGAATCGGTGAAAACCATTCATCGCGCGCTGGATCTGGGCGTGAACTTTGTGGATACAGCGGACATGTACGGGGTGGGATCCAACGAGGAACTTGTCGGCCGCGCGATCCGCGACCGGCGCGATAACGTGATTCTTGCGACCAAATTCGGTGTCGTGCGGGGTGAGGATCGCAGCTTTCAGGGCATCAGCGGTCGACCCGACTATGTACGCAAGGCGTGCGAGAGCAGCCTGCGCCGTCTCCAGGTGGACAGCATCGATCTCTACTATCAGCATCGTGTCGATCCCGAGGTGCCGATTGAGGACACGGTCGGTGCCATGGCCGACCTGGTGAAGGAGGGCAAGGTCCGGTATCTGGGGCTGTCGGAGGCTGCGCCGGAGACCCTGCGGCGTGCCTGCAAGATCCATCCGATCACGGCGCTGCAGACTGAATATTCGCTCTGGAGCCGCGATGTGGAGGCGCAAATCCTGCCTGCCTGCCGCGACCAGGGTGTCGGCTTCGTGGCCTACAGCCCGCTGGGCCGCGGTTTTCTCACCGGCCGGTTCCACAAGCCCGGTGATCTCGATGCCGACGATCGCCGCCTGCAGATGCCGCGCTTCCAGGGCAAGAATTTCGCTCGCAACCGGCGCCTTGTCGAGCGCGTCGAGGCAATGGCGGGCGACAGACATTGCACGCCGGCACAGCTTGCACTGGCCTGGGTTCTGAGCCGTGGCGAGGAGATCGTGCCCATACCGGGCACCAAGCATGTCGACTACCTGGAGGACAATCTCGGCGCGCTGACCATCGAGTTGAGCGCCGACGAGATTGCATCGCTGGAAGAGGAGTTCGAGCCGAGCCATGTGGCCGGGCAGCGTTACGCCCCGCCCCAGATGCAGGCACTCAATCGGTGAACTCCAGGCTTCCGGCCGTCTCTGTCGTGACAGACACGGTGTAACCAGAAAAACCCGGGCATTGCCCGGGTTTTTCGGTTCCGCCTTCTTTGGCTTTTCAGCGCTCGCCCAGCCGCATGATGCCGAGTGCCTTGAGAATGTATTTCTCGTAGAAAGGTTCGGTGGATCCGCTCTTCATCTTGCGCAGGAAATACTTTTCGAAACCCACCTTGGCCAGGTGCACCCATTTGCCTTCCTTCGCCCAGGTGACGTTGCGCGGCGGAATCTGCGGCAACGCCACGAAGGCCATGCCGCTGTCACCCATATCCGCCAGGCAGATGGCGTTCCAGGTTGCGGTGGCCTCCGGTTGACGGCCTTCCAGATCCGCCTTGATGTTCTCCACAATGGCGGTGACCATCGATTCGATCATGTAGCCGGTCTTGGGTACGCCGGTGGGTACCGGCGTGGGAACCGGCGGGGCAATGGCGACACAGACACCCGCAGCGAAAATGTTGTGATAGTTCGGGTTGCGCTGGTAGTCGTCGATGACCACGAAGCCTTTCGGGTTGCAGATCTCGGTTGCTGCGGCCACTGCATCCACACCCTTGAAAGCCGGCAGCAGCATGCTGAAGCTGAAGGGCAGCGTGTGTTCGCGTATCGGCTTGCCATCGGCATCGTGTTCGGTGACCTTCATTTCGGTCGCTCCGATGTCGTCCACCTTGGCATTGGTGATGAAGTTGATGTGCCGGTCGCGCAACGCGGACTCCAGCATGCCCTTGGAATCGCCCACGCCGCCGAGGCCAAGGTGACCTATATAGGGCTCACTGGTCACGAAGGTCATCGGCACCTTGTGGCGCAGCTTGCGCTTGCGCAGGTCGGTGTCGAGGATCATGGCTGTCTCGTAGGCCGGACCGAAACAGCTGGCACCCTGCACCGCGCCAACCACGATGGGGCCGGGGTCGCCGAGGAACTCCTCGTAGGCCGCGTGGCCCCGCATGGCATGATCCAGCGTGCAGACCGATTGCGTGTGGCCATTGATCGGGCCAAGGCCGGGGATGGCATCGTAATCCAGCGTCGGACCGGTAGTGATCACGAGATAGTCGTAGGCAATCTTCTCGCTGTTATCCAGGACCACCACATTCTCCGACGGGCGGATTTCCTTCGCGCCGTGGGCAATGAACTCGATGCCCTTTTTTTCGAGCGGCTTGCGCAGCGGCACGGTTACGGCGTCGCGTTCCCGCCAGCCCACCAGCACCCACGGATTGGAGGGAATGAACTGGAACTCCTCCACGGGATTGATCACGGTCACTTCGTGCGACTTGCCCAGCGCTTCCTTGATGTCGTAGGCGGCGGGCAGTCCGCCCAGGCCCGCGCCCACCACGACTACTCTTGCCATGTCTGCATCCTCCGGCCGGCGCCGCCGGCCCGACTCCGTTCCCGGTCAGTCACGGGGTGCGCATCACCCCGCCCGGCTTCATGCCGGCCTTCTTGAGCATGATTTCCAGCGGGCAGAAACGGGTGAATCCGCTCTGGAACAGGTTGGCTCCGACAAACGCCGTCACCCACAGCCAGTAGCTGCTGTGGAAAAGCGGGCTGGCCGGCGCGCCCAGCAGCAGCGAAATCATCACTACCAGGCCCGCGAAAATTCGTACAAAACGTTCAGTTGTCATTCGGGAATCCTCCGTTGGTTTCGGGTTTCACTCAGGGGTTGTCATGCGACCACGCTGCCAGCGGAAGTAGACCAGCGGGATCACGAACAATGTCAGTACGGTGGAGGCGAAGGCGCCGAAAATCAGCGATATCGCCAATCCGCCGAACACCGGGTCGGTCAGCATCACCGCCGACCCGAGAATGATGGCCAGCGCGGTGAGCAGGATGGGCCGCAGCCTGACCGCTCCCGCTTCGAGCACGGCCTGTTCCAGGTCCTGCCCGGAGGCGCGCTTTTCGATGATGAAATCGATCAGCAACAATGAATTTCGCACCACAATGCCGGCCAGCGCGATGACCCCGATCATCGAAGTCGCCGTAAATGGTTGCTGCATGGCCCAATGCCCGGGAAACACCCCGATCAGGGTCAGCGGGATGGCGCCCATGACGACGAAGGGCACGATGAATGAGCGGTAGTAGCCGACCAGCAACAGATAGATGAGCAGGAGCGCCACCATGAAGGCGGCACCGAGGTCGCGAAACACGTCCAGTGTCAGTCGCATCTCGCCCAGCCAGTGCAACTGGTAGTGGGTGATGTTGGCCGGTTCGGCGGGCGTGAAGCCAAGATTTCCCACCGACAGATGATGGCCGCCGCCGAGATTCATGCCGTCGAGCATCGAAGTCAGCGAAATCACGCCGTAGACGGGGCTTGAATGCAGCATGTGTCCGGCGAGGTAGACCGTCGGGTACTGATCGCGCGTATAGAAAGCCTTGTTGGCCGTGACCGGCTGGATGGCAGCCACGGTGGAAAGTGGCACCTGGCGTCCCTGTGGGTTGTCCAGGTAGATGCGGTCGAGCAGGTGCGGATCGGTACGCACCGCGCGCGGCAGGCGCAGGACGATGTCCACCGGCTCACGCGCCTCGGGCTCGTGCAGGCTGCCCACGGTCTTGCCCGCGAAATAGGCACGGACGGTGGCCGCCACGCGCGCCGGTGCAAGTCCGGCCGACATGGCCGCATCACGATCCACCACCACACGGTACTCGGTGACATCGCCGCCCACCGAATCATCCACGTTTATCATGCCGTAGATCGAAGGATAGGCCTTGTGGCGAAAGTCCTCCGCCAATGAACGCAGGTGCCGATAGTCGGGGCCGTAAAGCGCGGCCATCATCTGCGAGCGTACCGGCGGGCCGGGAGGAGTTTCCATCATCTTGATGCGCGTTTCGGGAAAGGTCTTGCGTACCGGCGCGAGCTGCTCGTAGAGCGCCTGGGTGATGGCATGCGAGCCGATACTGCGATCGCGCTTGTTGACGAAGTTGATGCGGATCTGGGCAAATTCCGGGCCGCGGCGCATGGCATCGCCGCGCACCATGGCGGAGAAATCTTCCGGCGCGGAGCGGCCGACAAAGGTCTGGTAGTTGCTCACATAACGGTTTTTCGCCAGCACCGCGCCCACGGCCTCGGCCACCCGTCCGGTCTGTTCACGCGCGGTGCCTGCCGGCGTGTCGATCTCGATCAACAGGGTGCTGACGTTGTCGTCGGGCAGCATCTTGAGCTCCACGCCCAGTGCCGAAAGCGGGCCGTTGGTTCCACCCGGCCGGATGAACTGCCACATCGGCTGCAGCATCACCAGCATCAGACCCGCGGCCACGCCTGCCATGAACAGGCGACGGATCCTTGATGACTCCAGAAGCGGCCGGAACAGGCGGATGTAGGTTCGATGCAGCCAGTCGGTTTCCGCCGCACCTTCCTCTTCGAGCGTGGGTCGCCCGGCTTCTTCCATGACCCGCCGGGCCTTGGTCTTCAGCCAGCGGTAGGCGAGGTAGGGCACCACGGTATAGGCGATGATCAGCGATGTGATCATGGCGATCGGCGCGTTGAAGGGAATCGGTCCCATGAAGGGGCCCATCATTCCGGTCACGAAGGCCATGGGGATCAGGGCCAGGATGACCGTGAACGTCGCCACGATAGTCGGTTTGCCGATTTCGTTGGCCGCGGCGATGATCAGCCGTCCGAGATTCTTCTGCCGGTGATGGTGCAAATGGCGGTGAATGTTCTCGATCACCACGATGCTGTCGTCCACCAGCAGACCCAGCGAGAGGATCAGCGCGAACAGGGTGATGCGGTTGATGGTCTGGCCGAAGACCCAGCCGACCCCGAGCACCACGAACAGGATCAGCGGAATCGACAGGGTCACGACCGACGCTTCACGCCAGCCGAGAAAAACCAGCAGGATCACGACCACCGCGAGAATGGCGATACCCAGGTGTTCGATCAGTGTGTTGACCGCATCATCGGCCTTCGCACCGTCGTTGCGGGTGATGGTGACCTGCACGCCTTCGGGGAGCGCCGAGCGTTGGATGGCGTGCAGGCGATCTAGAACGGCGTCAGCGACCTCCACGCCATTGGTGCCCTGCTTGCGCGCGATGGCCAGGGTAATGGCCGGTTCCGCCACCCCGGCGGCATGTCCGCCCGTGTCGGCCGGGCCGAACGCCAGGGTTGAGCGAACGTCGTCGTTGGCGGGCCCCATCCGGATATCGGCGACGTCCTTGAGAAACACCGGGCGCCCGTCGTGGGTGCCCACCATCACCCCGCCGACCTGCCCGGGCGTGGACAATTCGGCGTCCACGCGCAGTGGGTGTTCGCGGTTGTCGCTGACCACGCTGCCGGCAGCCATGGTCACATTGGTACCCTGCAGCGCCTGGCTGACGCGATCGATGGAGAGACCGTAGGCGGCGAGCCGGCCGGGATCGAGCTGCACGCGCACGGCGGTCGGGGCCGCGCCCATGAGGCTGGTCTTGCCCACGCCATCGACCGAGCGCAATTGTTCGAGCAGGCGGGCGCCCACACTGCGCAGTTGCTGCGGGTCCATCTGCGAGGAACTGAGCGTCAGGGTCAGGATCGGCACGTCATAGAGACTGATCGACTGGATCAGTGGCATGCGCGTGCCCGGCGGTATGCGGTCCAGATTGCTGTTGACCTGGTTGTACACCTTCACCAGGCTGCGCTGTTCGTCTTCGCCGACCTTGAAGCGCACCGTGACCATGGCACCGTCGTCCCTGGCCACGCCATAAGTGTGGTCTACCCCTGGCAACGAGCCCAGCAGCGCCTCGAGCGGCCGGACCACCTGGTCGAGCATTTCCCGTGAGTCGCTGCCCGGGCGGGCCACGGAGATGTTGACCACGGGCACGACAATGTCGGGGTTGTAGGTGCGCGGCGTGAACAGGATGGCCAACGCGCCGAATGCGGTGACCGCCACCACCATCAGCGGCGTCAGTTTGGAATGCAGGAAAGCGCGGGCGAGCTTGCCTGCCGCGTTGAGGACGGGGCGCTTATTCATCGGCGCCCTCTCCGATGATGCGGGTGCCATTGCCCACCGCCGGCGTCGGTGCGGCCACCACGCGTTCGCCTTCGGCCAGGCCGGCCGCGATCACCGTGCGCCCGTTGGCTGAATCGCCAGTGCGGACTTCGCGGAAGTGCGCCAGGCCCGAGTCGTCCACCACGAATGCGCCGGTGATGCCGGCGCGGGTGATCACCGCGTTGGCCGGAACGGACAGCGCCTTGCGGCTGTCCAGGGTGAAGGTGGCCGTGGCGTAGGCGCCGACCGCGGCCGGTGCGTCAGCCTCAAGGGCAAGTTTCACGAGGTGCGTGTGAGTCTGCGGGTCAGCCGCCTGCACCCTTTGGATGATTCTGGCCGGCAGGGTCCTGCCGTCCACGGTCACGGTGGCCGGTGTGTTGGCACCGAGCCGCGAGAAGACCTTTTCACCGGCATAGACGCGCACCTCCGGGTGGCCGCCGGCTACCGTCATCAGGGGCGTGCCGGGAGGGACCATGTCGCCCGGGTCGATGCGTCGGTCCGCAACCACCCCCGCGAAGGGGGCACGGACCACCGCGTAGCCCAGTCGCTGCCGGGCCGCGTCCACGCCCTGGCGCGCGGCGCCGTGCGCGGCTCGGGCGGCATCGTAGCGATGTTTGACCTGTTCGTATTCGCGTTCGGTGACAGCACCCTGCTTGAGCAGGGCGCTGTAGCGCTTCTCATCAGCCTGCGCCTGCTGCCACTGGGCGTTGGCCTGCGCCAGCCGGGCCTGGGCCTGGGCCAGCGCGGCCCGCGCATCGGCCGGATCCACTTCCACCAGCAGTTGGTTCGCCTTGACCTGATCGCCGGCTTCCACCGCAACCCGGGTCACACGTCCGCCTGCGCGCGCGGCCAGTACCGCCGTATTCGCGCCGCGGACGGTGCCCGGCAGGCTCGCTCTTTCCGGAACCGGCGTCATGGCCACGGCCGCAATCTCGGCCTTCACCGCGGGCCCCGCGGATTCAGGGGTGGATTCCGGACCGTTGGAGCAGGCGGCCAGCAGGCCCGACAGGCTGATCAAAACCAGTAGCTTGCGTTTCACGGAGATTCTCCAGAATTGTCGTTCGTCGCCGGGGCGGCGTTGACCGCTGCCGGATCGAGGTCGTTGAGCATGAGTCGGAGCGCGGCGCGCGCCAGAAGATCGTCGTAACGGGCCTGCACGAGTTGCGCGCGCGCCCGGTCGAGGCGCGCCTGGGCATCGAGCACATCGTTGAGCGTGGCAATGCCCTGCTCGTAACGCAGGTTGACCAGCCGCGCGGCCTCGGCGGCCTCGTTTTGCGCCTCTTCACCGGCCTTGACCCGCGACTCGGCGGTATCCATGGCGCGGTACCCGCGCGCGACGCCCAGCCGCACATGATCGCGGGCACCCCTGAGCGCGGCTGAAGCCGCGCGATGCCTGCTCTCGGCCTGGTGAACGCTGCCCTGCTGCGCGCCGGAACTGAACAGATCCCAGGTCATCGAGGCGACCAGGGTGTTGGACCCGGCGTCCAGCGCCGGGGTGGCCGCGTTCCAGTCACGGCGGACCATCAGGTCCACGCGGGGCCAATTGCCGGCGCGCGCGGCGTCCACGCCCGCGTCACTTGCCTCGACCCGGGACTGCATCGCCTGAAGGTTGAGATTGGCGCCGAGCGCACGGGCTTCCATGTCCGCAAGCGTGCCTTCGGGCACGGCCAGCGCGACCGGCGCGGCGGGCAACACATCGCTGTCGCGATTCCTGCCAAGGGTCACTCGAAAGGCTTCCTCGGCATCCGCGACGCCCGCCCGCGCGGCCTGTTCCTCCGCCCGCGCCGCGGCCAGATGAGCACGTGCCGTGAGCACATCGCTTTTCAGCGCGACGCCCTGGGCCTGCAGTTTCTCGGCCGTATTCACGAAGCGTTCGGCGGCCAGGCGCGCCTGGTGCGCGGCCCTGGCCATGTCGCGTGCGGCGTACACGCCCTGATAGGTGCGCAATACATCGAATATCAGTTGCTCGCGGGTCATCGCCTGCTGCTGGCGGGTCGCCTCGAGTTGCGCCCGGGCCGCCCGCACCCGCGCCTCATCGCCGCCGCCCGCGAAGAGCGGCATCGTCACCGCCAGCGCGGTGTCATAATTGGTGGCATAGCCGGGGTAGTTGAGATCACCCGGCGCGCTGTCCAGCGAACCGGGACCGGCGTAGTCGGCCAGCCCGAAGTCTCGAAAGGTGGCCTCGCGCTGGCTGAGGCGGAAGCCGAAGACCTTGAGCGGATCGTTGCTGCGCGCGGCGTTGAGCTGAAAGCTCACGCGCGGCAGGCCGGTACCGCGGGCGGCCTGGACTCCGGCTTCGGCGGCAGCGGTCTGTGCGGCGCTTTCGTGCGCCCGCGGGTTCGCCTGCAAGGCCTGTTGCACCGCCGCGTCAAAGCCGATCTCGGCAGCGGGCGCCGGGCTGGCGATCAGCCAGACCGGGAGCAGGCCGACAGTGAGCCATTTGGAGGTGCGGATGCCCGGGTTGACCATTCGTGATCCATCCTCTAACATTCAATTGACGAATTGAATATAGGAATTCGCCATGCCCATGTCAAGTCGTGAGACTCAGCAACAGCTCTTCCAGGCCTTCGCGCGCGTTGCTGACGGGCTTGCGCACGGGCACCGAATTGCCCTGCTTGAATTGCTGGCGCAGGGCGAGCGCGATGTGGAAACGCTTGCGCAGCACCTGGCCTTGTCCGTGGCCACGGTTTCGCAGCACCTGCAGCGGCTCAAGCGCGCGGGACTTGTCGTTGCCCGCCGCGAAGGCCGCCGGCAGGTCTACCGCCTGGCCAGTCCCAAGGTCTCGGGACTGTTGGCTTCGCTGCAGCGGCTGGCCGAAGAGTGTCTGGTGGATGTCGAAAAACTTGTGAGCGAGGAAATCGACGCACGTGACGCCATCCCGCCGGTGAGTGCCGCCGAACTGGAGCGACTGCTCGAGAGCGGGCAGGCCTTGCTGCTGGACGTTCGGCCGGCCGAGGAATTTGCGGCCGGGCATATCCCCGGGGCGATCAATGTGCCGCTCGAGCGGCTGATGGAAGACATTGAAAGTTTGCCGGGCAACCGCGAGATCGTTGTCTATTGCCGTGGGCCGTATTGCATGCTCACGCTGGACGCCCTGGAGATGTTGCGCGCCCGCGGCCTGTCGGTCAGACGGCTCGAGCCCGGCGTGCCGGCCTGGCACGGTGCGGGGCGGCCGGTTGAAAAGAACGCGCCGGGAGACACACCCGATGCGTAAATCTGCGGACAAGACCCCCCCTTGGAGGAGCGACTCATGTATGGATTCAGCACAAGCGTGAAGATGGACTACGAACAGGCCATCGAGAAGGTCACCGAAGCGCTCAAGACAGAGGGTTTCGGAGTGCTTACCGAAATCGACGTCAAGGCGACGCTGAACAGGAAGCTGGGAGTGGAGCGTCGTCCCTACATCATTCTCGGCGCCTGCAACCCGCCGCTTGCTCATCAGGCCATCGAGGCCGACCCGGACATCGGCCTGTTGTTGCCGTGCAATGTCGTGGTCCGGGAAGAGGATGACGGCAGCATCACCGTGGCCTTCATGGACCCCGAGGCCGTTCTCAGCCTGGTGGACAAGCCGGGTGTCGACGAACTGGCCCGGGAGGTGAAGGTCCGGCTGGAGCGCGTGCGCGACCAGCTTGCCGCCTGACCACCGGCGACAGGCGCGACTGAACGCCGTGAGCCGACCCTCGGGGCGGCTCCCTGCTTGTGGATTGGCCGATCTCCGGGCGCTCATGGCGGATATTTCGTCCCTGTGCCGCCGGTGTCGGACAAACTTGGCACGACAGGCCCGGGCCGTGGTTGACCGGGATCAAGCGCACCGCCCGGGATCGGCGCGGCGTTGATCAATGTCAAGGCGCCGCGTCTGCAGTCTCCCTAACATCGCTCCATCGCCATACGGCCCGATCACCATGGAGGAGCACTGTGTCAGGGGATGAAATCGAACTGGATGTCAGCAATCTGGAGCCGCCGGAACCTTTCTTTGCGGCCCTGGACGCACTGGATGTCCTCGAGCCCGGCCAGCAGCTCCGCCTCGTCCTGAGGCGGGAGCCCTTGCCGCTCTACGTCAAACTCCGCGAACTCGGCTTCGACTTTCGCACCGAGTATTTCCCGCCGGCGCGCTGGCACGTGCTCATCCGTCATGCAGGTGAGCCGATTGTATCGATTGCCGGTCACGCGTCCTCGGGGCAGCCCCGCCGGTCATGAGTTCCAGGTCGATGTTCTTCGACCGGAGTCCGGCCATCGGACTGCCCCTGCGTTTTCTCTTCGCTGGGCCGGTGTTCGGCGTGCTGGCGGCCCTGCTGCTGTTCTGGGAAGGCCCTGCCGAACTGGCAACGCGCTGGGCGCCGGCTTCCCTGGCCGGCGTGCATCTGCTCACCCTGGGTTTTCTGGCGGTGGTGATGGTCGGTGCATCGCTGCAGATCTCCACTGTGCTCACCGGTCAGCCGCTGGCCATAGCTGATTGGCTGGTTACGGGGATGCTCGTTCTCCTGATCGCAGGCACGCTTGCTCTTGTGGGCGGCTTCCTCACCGGAATCCATGTGCTCTCCGCCATGGCCGTGGCTTGCCTGGCGGTGGCGCTGGCGCTGTTCCTGTTTTCCATGTGGCGCCAGCTCTGGGCGGCTGCGCGCCAGCGCGATACCGTCGGTGGCATGTTGCTGGCCCTGGCTGCTCTCGCGGTCGCCGCCGCCCTTGGTCTGCGGCTTGCTGCCGGCTGGGCCTGGCCATCGCTCGGCATTCCCCGTTTCCTGACCGATGTGCACCTGCGCTGGGCGCTGTTCGGGTGGGTGGGAATGCTGGTTGCGGCGGTTTCCTTCGAAGTCGTGCCCATGTTCCAGTTCACGCCTCCCTACCCGCAGCGAATGCGACGCATCCTCCTCTGGCTGGTGGCGCTGTCGCTGGTGGCTGGCTCGTTTGCGCCCGTGCTTCATGGCGGCCTTGCCGAGCGCGCGCTTTCCGGTCTGCCCCTCGTTTTCCTCTGCGCATTTGCGGTGATCACCCTGACGCTACAGCACCGCAGCCGGCGCGAAGTCGGTGACACGACACTTCGCTATTTTCGTCTGGCGATGGGATCGCTGTTGGGGGCGACCGCGTTGTGGGCTCTGGCCCCCTGGTCGGGGAGGCTCTCATCGCAGTTCGACATTGCCGCGCTGTTGCTTTACCTGGTCGGATTCGGGGTCGCCTGCGTCAGCGGCATGCTCTACAAGATTGTGCCATTCCTCATGACCCTGCATCTGCAGCGACGCGCCTGGCGGCAAGGCCAGCGTGGCACGGCGCTGCCCCGATTGCGGGACTTCATCCCGGAACGTGCGAGCCTGCGCCAGTACCGGTTGTTTCTGGCCGGACTGGCCGCGCTCATTGTGGCCGTCTTTGTCCCTGAGCGGCAGGTGACCTTTACCGCCGCAATCACCCTGGCCAGCGCCTGGCTGTTCTTGCTGGCACATCTTTACAGGGCGCTGACGATCTATCGGCGTCATGCCCGCCACGGGAGTCATTCGGGAGCACCCGAGGCGCGGCGGGCGTTGAATCATTAGGAAGATTTCTGGCCAGGAGGCCGTGTCGCCAGGCAAGCGGCGCATTCGTTTGCCAGGCAACCGCGGTGAGCGTGCGGCCTGCCGCCCGGTGGCCGATCAACGGTCATCGACATATGCGACTGTTGGCGCATCAATCGGAGGTTATTCAATGGCAAAACGAAAGACGGATCACCTGCCGCTGGTCTATTCCTGTTCGGGTTGCTCGAGTGCGGCGCAAATGGCCAACGACCTGGCTGTTCGCCTGGATCGTGAAGGATTCGCCGAAATGTCGTGCATCGCGGGTGTTGGCGGCGGTGTCGGGTCACTGGTCAGAAAGGCGGTGGCCGGCCGTCCGATCATCGCCGTGGATGGCTGCCATCTTCGTTGCGTGCGGCAGTGCCTGGCCCGTCACGATGTGCAAGCCGACGCAGAACTGCTGCTCAGCGAGCACGGTGTGAAGAAGCGCTATCACGCCGACTACGATGTTGGCGAGGCCGAGGCGGTTTATGCAGAGTTGACCGGGCTGGCCCGGGACATGACCAAAGCCCCGGGTGCGAATGCGAGAACTGAGGAGAAGATAGAGTGAATCAGTCTTCCTATGCATTGAGTGAGTTGCTGGCCTGCGGGCGCGGCGAGTTGTTCGGCCCCGGGAACGGGCGGCTTCCACTTCCACCCATGCTGATGTTCGATCGCATCGTGTCAGTGGAGGCGGAAGGCGGAGCCTTCCGTCATGGCCACATCGCTGCGGAGCTGGATGTGCGTCCCGATCTCTGGTTTTTCGATTGCCACTTCCGCGGCGATGCGGTCATGCCCGGATGCCTGGGACTGGATGCCATGTGGCAACTCGTGGGCTTTTTCCTCTGCTGGCTGGGGCATCCCGGTCGTGGCCGTGCGCTCGGGGTCGGGCGGGTGCGCTTCACTGGCGAAGTGCGCCCCGAGGCAAAGCGTGTCAGTTATCGCGTGGACATGCGTCGTATTCTGCGGCGTTCGCTGATCGTGGGGATCGCCGACGCCGAGATGGATGTGGACGGCAAAGTCATCTACCGAGCCGAGGATTTGCGCGTCGGGCTGTTCGGCGCCGAGTGAATTCGCCCGCTGGCCTGCCAGCGGCCCCTTTGCCCACACGAAGGAATTTGCCATGGAGCTTGTCTGCCCGGCGGGAAACCTGCCCTCACTCAAGGCCGCAGTGGACAGTGGTGCCGACGCCATTTATGTCGGCTTCCGCGACAATACCAACGCCCGGCATTTCCCCGGCCTCAACTTCACCGCCGAACAGATGTCCCGCGGTGTGGAATACGCGCATGCCCGGGGTTCCCGGGTGTTCCTCGCGCTCAATACCTATCCGCGGCCCGGTCGTTTCCAGCGCTGGACCCAGGCCGTGGACAGCGCCGCCAGGGCCGGTGTGGACACGCTGATCATCGCCGACATGGGCGTGCTGGGTTACGCGGCACAGCAGTGGCCCGATCTTCCGCGGCATCTTTCCGTGCAGGGCTCGGCCACCTCACGGGCGGCACTGCATTTTTATCACCGGGAGTTCGGTATTCGCCGGGCTGTGCTGCCGCGCGTGCTGTCGCTTGCGCAGGTGCGAAGGCTGGCCGAACGCACCCCCGTGGAACTCGAAGTCTTCGGGTTCGGCAGCCTGTGCATCATGGCCGAAGGTCGCTGCCAGTTGTCCTCCTATGTCACCGGCGAATCGCCGAATACCGGCGGTGCCTGTTCGCCGGCGCACGCCGTGCGCTGGGAGTCCACGGCGGAGGGCCTGGAGTCGCGTCTCAACGGTGTGCTCATCGATCGTTTTTCCGAGGACGAAAACGCCGGTTATCCGACGTTGTGCAAGGGGCGCTTCCGGGTTCGCGGACATCGTTTCCACGCCTTGGAAGAACCGACCAGCCTCAACACGCTCGCCCTGCTGCCGGAGCTCTTCCGCGCCGGCGTGGCCGCGGTGAAGATCGAGGGGCGGCAGCGCAGTCCCTCCTATGTGGCCCAGGTGACCACGGTCTGGCGCGCCGCCATCGACCGGTTGCTTGCCGATCCGGATTCATGGCGGACCAATGCCGAATGGGAGCGCACTCTGGCCAGCCTGTCGGAAGGGAGCCAGACCACCTTGGGGGCCTGGCATCGGCCTTGGCAGTGAAGGGTCTGGTAACGCCCTGCAGGCCCTCGGGCCCGGTCGGAGTTGCCGCATCCGGTTGGCGAATTGATCGCCCCGGGGCGTGCCGCCTGTTCGTGCAATACGGCGTTGGCGCTCGTGCATGCAGCATTGTTACGCCGCGTGCGTCGGGGGTCCCGCGCTTCCGGAAAAATTGGAGGTAGGTAATGAAACTCAGTCTGGGACCG
>JASFQN010000032.1:0-18358 GCA_050115425.1 Gammaproteobacteria bacterium
GGGCGATCCATACCCGGTGTGCACCTGCGGGACGCGCTGGCCGACGTGGCAGCCGCCCATCCCGGCCTCCTGGAGCGCTTTGGCGGCCATGCCATGGCGGCGGGTCTGAGCCTTGATCCGGCCCGGCTCGATGGCTTTCGCGAGGCCCTGGAGGCCGCCGTGGCCCGACAGCTGGACGGCCAGGTGCCGGTCGGCGAGTTGCATTCCGATGGCGAACTGGACGCGGCCTGCCTGAACGTGGAATGCGCCGCCATGCTGCGCGACGCCGGGCCGTGGGGCCAGGGTTTCCCGGAGCCACTGTTTCATGGGGAGTTCGAGGTGCTGGAACGACGCATTGTCGGAGAGCACCATCTCAAAATGCGCCTGCACACGGGCTCGCGCGCCGCCCCTGTGGAGGCCATTGCCTTCTCGCCGGAGCGTTCCGTGCTGGAAGGCGAGCCGCGTCGGATTTTGTGTGCCTACCGGCTCCAGATCGATGAATACTGGGGCACCCCGCGTCTGCAGTTGCTGGTCGAATACCTGGAAGTGCTTGCGTGACAACCCCTTGCAAGGGTTTGGTGGGCGCAGGGCCTGTAGTACCATTGCCGGCTTGTCCGAAGCCGCCCGACAGGCAGGGTCGCGGCGGCGCATGTTTCGACCCGAACACAGTTGATGGATACACCGATGGAAGTTACAGCGATCACCTCCAGCATCAAGGACCTCAGCCAGCGCAGCGATGCGCTTAGGGGGTATCTTTGACTACGCAGCCAGGAAAGAACGCCTGACGGAGGTTGAAAGGGAACTCGAGGACCCGTCTGTCTGGCAGGATCCCGATCGCGCTCAGGAGTTGGGGCGCGAGCGGGCTCGCCTCAGCGAGACGGTGGAGTTGCTGGAAGAAGTCGCGCGGCGTGTGAACGACGCCGACGAACTGTTCCAGATAGCCGAGGAGGAGGGCGACGAGGGAGCGGCCCGGGAAATCGCCGATGATCTCGAGGCGCTCGAGCGCATCGTCGAGAAGCTCGAATTTCAGCGAATGTTCTCCGGCGAGATGGATGCCAATAATGCCTTTCTCGATATCCAGGCGGGTTCCGGCGGCACCGAAGCCCAGGACTGGGCGGAAATGCTGCTGCGCATGTATCTGCGCTGGGGTGAACGGCACGGCTTCCGGACCGAATTGATCGAGGTCTCCGAGGGTGAAGTGGCCGGCATCAAAAGTGCCACGGTCCGCTTCGAAGGTGAATACGCCTTTGGCTGGTTGCGTACGGAGACCGGCGTGCACCGGCTGGTTCGCAAATCGCCTTTCGATTCGGGCAACCGCCGGCACACGAGCTTCGCCGCCGTGTTCGTTTCCCCGGAGATCGATGACGACATCGATATTGAAATCAATCCCGCAGATCTGCGGGTCGATGTCTATCGCGCCAGCGGTGCGGGTGGCCAGCACGTCAATCGCACGGAATCCGCCGTGCGCATCACCCACATGCCGAGCGGGATCGTGGTCCAGTGTCAAAACGACCGTTCCCAGCACAAGAACCGCGCAACCGCCATGAAACAGCTCAAGGCCAAGCTGTATGAAATGGAGATGCAGAAGCGCCGCGCCGAGCAACAGACGCTGGAAGAAAGCAAGTCGGATATCGGCTGGGGCAGCCAGATCCGTTCCTATGTCCTCGACCAGTCCCGGATCAAGGATCTCAGGACCAACGTCGAAATCGGCAACACCCAGGCGGTGCTGGATGGCGACCTCGACCCCTTCATCCAGGCATCGCTGAAAAGTGGCCTCTGAGAACCTCCGGGGTCGGCTGCTCCGGTTCTGATCACGTATTCACCCGCAGAGAGTATTGATGAACGAGCAACAAGACGAAAACAGCCTGATCGCGCTTCGCCGACGCAAGCTGTCCGAACTGCGTGAGCAGGGCGTGGCCTATCCGAACGATTTTCACCGGGATGCGCTCGCCGCCGAGCTTCATGGCATGTACGAGGGTCACAGCGCGGAATCCCTGGAGGCCGACGCTATCCGGGTGCGCGTGGCCGGCCGCATGATGGCCAAGCGGGTGATGGGCAAGGCAAGTTTCGCCCATCTCCAGGACAGTTCCGGGCGCATCCAGTTGTTCGTGCAGCGTGATGCTCTGCCGGAAGGCCTCTATCAGGCCTTCAAGGGCTGGGATATCGGTGACATCGTGGGTGCCGAAGGCACGCTGTTCAAGACGCGTACCGGCGAACTTTCAGTGAAGGTCGACGCCATTCATCTGCTTAGCAAGTCGCTGCGGCCGCTGCCCGAGAAGTTCCATGGTCTCGCCGACATGGAAACCCGCTATCGCCAGCGTTACGTCGACCTGATCATGAACCCCAGATCGGCGCAGGTATTCCGTATCCGGACGCGCATCATCCAGTACCTCAGGGACTTCATGAACGCAGTCGGCTTCCTGGAAGTCGAGACCCCGATGATGCAGCCGATTCCCGGCGGGGCGGCGGCGCGACCATTCAAGACGCACCACAATGCGCTGGACATGGAACTCTACATGCGCATCGCGCCGGAGCTCTATCTCAAGCGCCTGGTCGTGGGCGGCTTCGAGCGCGTGTATGAAATCAATCGAAATTTCCGGAACGAAGGCGTATCGACCCGGCACAACCCCGAGTTCACCATGCTCGAGTTCTATCAGGCCTATGCCACCTACCGGGATGTCATGGATCTGACCGAACGCATGTTTCGTGGGCTGGCGGAATCGCTTGTGGGTGATACACGCATCACCTACCAGGGCGTTGAATACGATTTCGGCCCCGATTTCAAGCGCCAGACCGTGGCCGATGCCATCCTCGAACACAATCCGGAAATCGACGCGGAGCGTTTGCGGGATCCCGGCTATCTCCGTGAGGTGTGCGAGCGGCTCAGCATTCCGGTCAAGCCGACCTGGGGTGCAGGCAAGCTGCAACTGGAAATCTTCGAAAAGACTGCCGAGCACAAGCTCGGGCAGCCCACCTTCATTACGGACTACCCGACCGAGGTCTCACCGCTCTCGCGCAAACGCGATGACGACGACTTCGTCACCGAACGTTTCGAATTCTTCGTCGGCGGACGCGAACTCGCGAACGGTTTCTCGGAATTGAATGATCCCGAGGATCAGGCGGCGAGGTTCCGCGAGCAGGCCGAGGAAAAGGCGGCCGGCGATGACGAAGCGATGTTCTACGATGCGGACTATGTGCGTGCGCTGGAATATGGCATGCCGCCGACCGCCGGGGAGGGGATCGGCATCGACCGGCTGGTGATGCTTTTCACCGACTCGGCATCCATTCGTGACGTGCTGCTGTTCCCGCTGATGCGTCCGGAGGCCGATGGCGGCAGCGACCGCGAGTAACGCCCTCCCGGCCAGGCGCCGGAGAGGCCGCAGGGTCGCGTGCTCCGTGCGGATGGGGCTGCCTTGCCGGGCCCGGAGGAAACGCGCGGGCGCGGGGGCGCTCGGCGGCGGGACGACGGGTCATTGCCACGTCACGCCATGACCATCGATCACCACTTCGAGCGAGTTCTCCAGCGCTTCGACGCTGACCACGGCCAGGAAGTCGATGTGTGGCGGCCGGCCGGCCGCTTCCACGATTGTCCCAATGCCGGCCCGGGTGTCGGCGCGCTCCAGTACAGCGCCCGGGGCGGGTATGCGGTCAGCGCTCACCGACCCGGCCACGAGGCGTTTTTTGAGCGTGCCCCGGTACTGAAGTCGCGCGATGATTTCCTGTCCGGGATAGCAACCCTTGCGGAAATCGATGGCGCCCAGTTCGTGCAGTCCCAGCATCTGGGCCACGAATTCATCGCTGGTCGCCTCATGCGTGCGCGGTTCGCCGGCCAGAATGCGCGCGTGCCGCCAACTCTCTCCTTCGGCCACCATGGCGCCGGCGCCCTTGAGTCTGTTCCATGCGGAGACAACAGCCCGGGGCGGCCCCAGGAATTCGATCCGCGGCAGGCTGCCGGCGAGTCGGAGCACGGTGACCTGCGAGTCCGTCCGGAGCGAGTCGACCCACTGCCCGACCCCGGGGCCGCAGACACCGATGCGTGCCACCTGATCGGTAAGGTCGGCCAGTTCAACCCTGGCGCGCAGGATGAACATGCGCAGGCGCGTGAGAACAGTGGCCGCGAGGTCATCGGGCACGAACAGCAGGAAATCCTCCTCGCGTCGGAGGATGCGAAGGGTGCTCAGTACCCTTCCGCGGGCCGAATTCCAGCTGCTGAGGTGGTGTTCGCCCGGCTGCATGGCCTCGATGTCAGTACTCAACTGCCCGTGCAGGAACGTGGCGGCATCGGCACCTGCCACCCTGAGCACCGATTCGTCACAGACCGGTACGAGAAGGTCGGCGGTTCGAGGCGAGGCGGACTGGACGGTTTCCGGATCAGGCTTCGTCATGCGCAATTCGCGATCAAGAAAAGCCTGCCAATCCCCGGTTTCAAGGCTCTGTTCCATATGCACAATCCTGGCCTGGGGTGGGCGGGATACGCCCTGGACGCAGGTGTTCGGCTCTGCGTCGCATTGCACTGCACCCGCCTGTTCAGTATAAAATAGGCGCTTCCGATCAGGTCATGCGCACGCTTTGTCGAGGACGTTCTTTCGATCGGCGTGGCGCGGCGAGAGAGGAGGGTATAGGCGCCTTCCACGCCGCGCAAGCATCGGCGGACCTGCTCGGGAATTCCCGATCCGTCAGGCTGAAACAACATGACCGACGCCCCCGAACCTCAATCCGGTGAGAATCACGAAGCGGCCGAGAGTGCCGACGATTCCACGCCCCCGCAGCCGAAACGGCCGCAGGAGATCGGTGGCCGCAAGGGGCCCGAACCGACCCGTTTCGGGGACTGGGAAAAAAACGGTCGATGCATTGATTTCTGACGGCGCCCGCGGAGGCGATCGCGCGGCTGCGCGTCCTCTTGCCGGCACGATTCAGCATTCGCGGAGGCCGGATTGCCTTCGCGCCAAGCAACCCGGGCCAACAATACGACGAGGTACCCACCATGGCGACCGCTAATCGGCCACTATCGCCCCATTTGCAGATCTACAAGCCCCAGATCACATCGGTACTCTCGATTCTTCACCGCCTCACGGGCGTGTTCCTGTCGCTGGGCTCGATCCTGCTGGTGGCATGGCTCGTATCGGTGGATGCCGGGCCCGACGCCTTTGCTTCGGTCAGCGCATTTGTCAGTTCATGGTTCGGTCTCATTCTGCTTGCCGGCTGGACCTGGGCGCTTTTCTACCATCTCTGCAACGGCATCCGGCACCTCTTCTGGGATGCCGGCCTCGGTTTTGAAATAACAACGGCCTACGCCAGCGGTTGGGCCGTGGTGGTGATTTCGTTGCTGGCCTCGGTGATTGTCTGGGTGGTCGGCTTCGGCATGCTCGGAGGTGCGGCATGAATCTGCGTACGCCCTTGAAGACTGCGCGCGGCCTGGGTGCCGCCAAGGACGGCACCGGCCACTGGGTTGCCCAGCGAGTGACGGCCATTGCGCTGGCATTCTTCGTCGTCTGGCTGGTGATTTCCCTGCTCTCCCTGGTCGGTGCCGATCGGGCGGCGGTCGCGGCCTGGATGGGCACGCCGTGGGTGAGCCTGCTGCTCCTGCTGTTCATCTATTCGCTGTTCCGCCATTCGTGGCTGGGCCTGCAGATGGTGGTCGAAGACTATGTGCACACGCCCTGGCTCAAGGTGACCACGCTGCTGGTGATCCAGTTCATCAACATTCTGCTCGCCGCGGCGGCCGGTCTGGCCGTGCTGCATACCGCCTTTGGAGGCTGATTCAATGTCGAGTGATTACACCATCATCGATCATACCTACGATGTCGTCGTGGTGGGCGCCGGTGGCGCCGGGTTGCGTGCCACCCTGGGCCTGGCGGAACAGGGTCTTTCCACGGCCTGCGTCACCAAGGTGTTCCCCACGCGCAGCCACACCGTGGCCGCACAGGGTGGCATCAGCGCCTCGCTGGGCAACATGGGCGAAGACGACTGGCGCTGGCACATGTATGACACCGTCAAGGGGTCGGACTGGCTCGGTGACCAGGACGCCATCGAATACATGTGCAAGGAAGCGCCGGGTGCGGTGATTGAACTTGAGCACTACGGCGTGCCGTTCTCCCGCACCGAGGAAGGCAAGATCTATCAGCGGCCGTTCGGCGGCATGACGACGCATTTCGGCGAGGGTACGGCACAGCGGACCTGTGCGGCCGCCGACCGCACCGGGCATGCAATGCTCCACACCCTTTACCAGCAGTCGCTCAAACACCAGGCCGAATTCTTCATCGAATATTTCGCCCTCGATCTGATCATGGAAGATGGCGCGTGCCGCGGGGTCATCGCATGGAATCTTTCCGAGGGGACGATTCACCGCTTCCGCGCGCAGATGGTGATTCTGGCGACGGGCGGTTACGGCCGGGCCTACTTTTCCTGTACATCCGCACATACCTGCACGGGTGACGGCGGGGGCATGGTGCTGCGTGCCGGACTGCCGCTGCAGGACATGGAATTCGTCCAGTTTCACCCGACCGGTATCTACGGCGCCGGCTGCCTGATTACCGAAGGCGTACGCGGCGAGGGCGGTTATCTGACCAACTCCGAAGGCGAGCGCTTCATGGAGCGCTACGCACCCAACGCCAAGGACCTGGCCTCCCGCGACGTGGTCAGCCGGGCCATGACCATGGAAATCCGCGAAGGTCGCGGTGTGGGCAAGCACAAGGATCATATCCATCTGCACCTCGAGCATCTCGGTGCCGACGTGATTCACGAACGTCTGCCGGGTATTGCCGAAACGGCGAAGATTTTCGCCGGCGTGGATGTGAGCAAGGACCCGATACCGGTGCTGCCCACCGTTCACTACAACATGGGCGGTATTCCCGCCAACCATCACGGCGAGGTCATGACGCTCAAGGATGGCCAGCCGGATACCGTGGTTCCCGGCCTGATGGCCTGCGGCGAGGCGGCCTGCGTATCGGTTCATGGCGCAAACCGCCTGGGCTCAAACTCCCTGCTCGACCTGGTTGTGTTTGGCCGGGCCGCCGCCCTGCGTTGCGGCGAGGTGGTCGAGCGGGGCGCCAAGCAGAAGCCGCTGCCCGCGGACTCGTGCGAACCGGTGCTCAACCGCCTGGACAGGTTGCGCAACGCCAGTGGCTCCCTGCCCACGGCCGAGATTCGCAACCGCATGCAGCGCACCATGCAGAATCATGCCGCAGTCTTCCGTACCGAGGAATCATTGCAGGAGGGCAAGGAGCGGCTTGCCGAGGTTTACCATTCCTTCGCAGATGTCAGAGTCGCCGACCGGTCCCTGATCTGGAATTCCGACCTGGTCGAGACCCTGGAGCTGGAGAATCTCCTCAACCAGGCAATGGTCACCATTCACTCCGCGGAGAACCGCAAGGAAAGCCGCGGCGCCCATGCGCGTGAGGACTACCCGGATCGCGACGACGACAACTGGATGAAGCACACGCTGAGCTGGATCGACGGCAAGGGTGATGTGCGAATCGACTTCCGCCCGGTGCACATGAAGACCCTGACCGACGAAGTCGAAGTTGTCCCGCCCAAGAAGCGTACCTACTGAACGAGAGGCTGATTCCATGGCACAGTTCAAATTGCCGGCCAATTCGACCATCAGGAAGGGCAAGACCTTCAAGGCGCCCGAGGGCGCGAGCAACATCAAGCGCTTCCATGTCTACCGCTACGATCCGGACTCCGGCGATAATCCGCGGGTCGATACCTACGAAGTGGACATGGACAACTGCGGCCCGATGGTTCTGGACGCGTTGCTCAAGATCAAGAACGAGATGGACGCGACGTTGACGCTGCGCAGATCCTGCCGCGAGGGCATCTGTGGATCGTGCGCGATGAATATCGATGGCACCAACACGCTGGCCTGCATCAAGGACATTGAAGACGTGAAGGGTGACGTGAAGATCTATCCGTTGCCGCACATGAAGGTGGTCAAGGATCTGGTGCCGGATTTCACTCATTTCTACGCCCAGTACGCGTCCATCGAACCCTGGATGAAGACCCAGTCGCCGGCCCCGCCGGATCGGGAGCGCCTGCAGACGAAGGAAGACCGCGAGAAACTCGACGGCCTGTACGAGTGCATCCTGTGTGCCTGTTGTTCCACCTCCTGCCCCAGCTACTGGTGGAATGAAGATCGTTACCTGGGCCCGGCGATCCTGCTGCAGGCCTACCGCTGGATCGTGGACAGTCGCGACGAGGCCACCGGCGAGCGGCTCGACCAGCTCGAAGACCCGTTCAAGCTGTATCGGTGTCACACGATCATGAATTGCGCCCGGACCTGCCCGAAGGGTCTCAACCCCGCCAGGGCGATCGCGGAGACCAAGAAGCTGCTCGCCGAGCGGCGTTACTGACACTCGGCCGGGAGGTCTCGCGAATGTCGGAGATGGCCCGTCTTCGCTGGTATTGCCGGCGTGGCATGAAGGAACTGGATGTACTGCTCGAGAATTATCTCGAGCAGCACTATGCCGCCGCTGCCCCGGAAGAGCAGGGGGCTTTTCGTGAGCTCCTGGATCGCCAGGACCCGGAAATCCTGGATTGGATAGTGGGTCGCGCCGAACCGCAGGGAGAAGCGTTGTCCCGTGTCGTGGAAATCCTCCGAACCCGCCGTTGAACTGACCCTGCGCCCGTCCTGGCGCCTGGCTCTCCTTATGGTACTGCTGCATCTGCCGGCGTTCGCCGGAATCGTGCTCTGCGGCCTGTCCATCGGGCTGAAGTGCGGTCTGGCAGTTCCCGTCCTCGCGAGCCTGGCGATGTCGCTCAACACTCACGCGCTGCGTCGTGGCCGACGCGCTCTGCAGTGGCTGCACTGGACGCCGGAGGGTCAGTGGTCGGCCATCACGTCGGACGGTGAATGGCTTGACCCGGGCGTCCCCGAGGTGGAGCGCTTCGGGCCGGGCCTCGTCGTGCTGAGCTTTTCCCGGCCGTCGCGCCGTACCGTGTTGATACTCTCTCCGGATGTCCGGGGGAGGACGTTCAGACAGCTTCGAGTGCGGTTGGACTGGGGGCGCAGTTCAGGCCGGGGCGCCGACAACACGCTTGCCGGGATGCGGTGAGAGAATCGTGTCGTTTGGCTGTTCCGTGGAGGCGGCCGGGTAATCCAGCGTGTAGTGCAGGCCACGACTTTCCCGCCGACTGCGCGCGCTGGCGATGATCAGTTCCGCAACCTGGGCGAGATTGCGCAGTTCAATGAGATCGGGTGTGATCCGGAAGTTGCCGTAGTATTCCTGAATTTCCTGCTGAAGCAGGGCAATCCGGCTTGCGGCCCTCGCCAGACGCTTGTTCGTGCGCACGATCCCTACATAGTCCCACATGAACTGGCGGAGCTCGTGCCAGTTGTGACTCACCACGACCTCTTCATCCGAGTCGGTCACCCGGCTTTCATCCCAGAGCTGCAGGGGAGGAGGAGGCGGTACGGCTGCCGCCTGTGCCCGGATGTCGTCGGCCGCGGCCTGTGCGAACACCAGGCATTCGAGCAGGGAATTCGACGCCATGCGGTTGGCCCCGTGCAGGCCCGTGCAAGCGGTCTCGCCAATGGCGTAGAGGCCTGCCAGATCCGTTCGCCCGCCGAGATCCGTGAGCACGCCTCCGCACGTGTAATGCGCGGCCGGCACTACCGGAATGGGCTCGCGCGTCATGTCCACGCCGAATGCCAGGCAGCGGGCATGGATGGTCGGAAAGTGTTCGCCAATGAATTCGGCGGATTTGTGACTGATATCCAGACAGACATGGTCGGTGCCAAGGCGCTTCATTTCATGATCGATGGCACGGGCCACGATATCGCGCGGGGCAAGTTCCGCCCCCGGGTCGAACTCCGGCATGAAACGCGTGCCGTCCGGCAGCAGCAACCGGCCACCCTCGCCGCGCACGGCCTCGGAGATCAGGAACGACTTGGCCAGCGGATGATAGAGACAGGTGGGGTGGAACTGCATGAATTCCATGTTCGCGACGCGGCAGCCGGCGCGCCAGGCCATGGCGATGCCGTCGCCGGTCGAGCCGTCCGGATTGCTGGAATACAGATAGACCTTGTTCGCGCCGCCCGTGGCCAACACGACAAAGCGCGCGGCCAGGGTTTCAACGCGTCCCGAAGCCACATTCAGCGCATGCGCTCCGAGGCATCGCGTGCCATCGCCATGGCCAGCCGGGCCATGGATGAGTTCCACGGCCATGTGACGATCGAGTATCCGTACATTGCCGCGCTCGCGCACCCGTGCTTCCAGGGCCTGCTGGATGGCGGCCCCGGTCGCATCGGCGACGTGAATCACCCGGCGATGGCTGTGTCCCCCTTCCCGGGTCAGATGGTAGCCCTCGCCGGTCCGCGTGAATGCGACCCCCTGTCGGACCAGCCAGTCAATGCATTCAGGACCACGCTCGACGACGAAGCGCACCGCTTCCGGCCGGCACAGGCCGCCGCCGGCCGCGAGCGTGTCCTCCACATGGCGGTCGATGGAATCGCCGGCGTCAAGGACCGCCGAGACCCCGCCCTGGGCATAGCGCGTGCTGCCTTCGGAGAGCGGCCCTTTGCAGAGGACGGTCACGCTCAGTGAATCGGGCAGACGCAGCGCGAGGCTCAGCCCGGCGGCCCCGGAGCCGATGATCAACACGTCGGTAGGGAGTGTGGACATGTGGCTGAAATGGCGTCCGTGGGGCCCTGTTGCTAAAATGCGTCATTCGGCGGCCTGCAG
This sequence comes from Gammaproteobacteria bacterium, assembly GCA_050115425.1. Classification (GTDB taxonomy): domain Bacteria; phylum Pseudomonadota; class Gammaproteobacteria; order Natronospirales; family JASFQN01; genus JASFQN01. The sequence continues at coordinate 10,662 of JASFQN010000032.1, forward strand.
GCCGCGCTGAAGCGAAATATACAGGGAAGCTCCGCGCAAATCATGCCCGGCTTGATCGGCCAGCGATCGGCGCGCTTCATGGCAGCCGGCCGGAGTTCCCGAAATTCTTGATTTTTTGCGAACTATCTCGCCTTGACGCGGTCACACGCGGCAGGCGGGTGGTGCGCCCTGAAGCAGGGGAACCCGCCCGGATGGGCAACAGACAGGCCGATCAACTGCTGGTAGAACGGGTTCAGGATGGCGACAAAAGTGCCTTTGACGTACTTGTACGCAAGTATCAGCACAAGATCGTCAAGCTGATCTCGCGCTATGTCTACGACCCGAGCGAGGCTCTGGACGTGGCGCAGGAGGCTTTCATCAAGGCCTACAAGGCACTGCCGTCCTTTCGCGGCGACAGTGCCTTCTACACCTGGCTCTACCGCATTGCGATAAATACGGCCAAGAACCATCTGGTGTCCGCCTCAAGGCGGCCGGTGGATCGGGAAGTCGACATGCCGGACTCGGAACAATTCGAGTTGCAGGCGCGTCTAAAGGATGTGGACACTCCGGAAGGATTGTTGCTCAGCGAAGAGATTCGCCATACGGTGGAAGCTGCGATAGAGAATCTTCCGGAGGATCTGCGCACGGCCATCATATTGCGAGAGATCGAGGGCATGAGTTATGAAGAGATTGCCCTGACCATGGAATGCCCTGTCGGAACGGTGCGTTCCCGGATTTTTCGGGCGCGTGAGGCGATCAGTGAAAGCCTCCGCCCCTTGCTCCATTGAAGCCATGATGGTGACGGAAAGATGACTGACAAGGTCCGCGAACAAATCTCGGCGCTGCTCGACGACGAATTGCCCGAAGCCGAGGCAGAATTGCTGTTCCAGCGCCTCTCCGGCGATGCGACGCTGCGCCGCGCATGGGGCGATTATTGCCTGACCGGCGAGGTGCTGCGCGGCAATCACGGCGACGTGCCGGCCCATTCGCTGGCCGACCGGGTCATGGACGCCATTGAACTGGAAGTGCTGGAGGAGGCGCCGCGTCGACGAGCACGGGCGCGGGCCGCCTGGTTGAAGCCCGTGGCGGGACTGGCCGTGGCGGCGTCGGTGGCCATGGTCGCCGTACTCGCGCTTCAGCAGGACCATCACGTGGCCGGTGGGCAACAGGCCCTGACGGCCGGCGTGACCACACCTCCCACGCTCAATCCCACGGAAGCCGCCATCCCGGTGAGCTATACCACGCGGCCGGGTGTGCGCTGGGACCACGGTGAGAGGGCGGTACAGAACCATCTGAACAGCTATCTCGTCAATCACAACGAATATACGGCGGCGATGCGGCGCCAGGGCATGCTTCCCTACCTGCACATCGCCGCCTACGAGGCCCAGCCGGAGCCCCAAGCGGAAGCCAGAAAATAATGCGTTCGAGTCGTGCCCCGGTTGTCTTTCTGGCGCTCGCCGCCGGCCTGGTTTGTGGCGCCGGACGTGCCGCCGACCAGGACAGGACCCCTCAACAGTGGCTGGACCTCATGGGCGATGCGGTGCAGTCGCGCAACTACGAAGGCACTTTTGTCTACCGGCATGACGAAAAACTCGAGACGATGCGCATCGTCCACCGGGCCGATGACGATGGCGAAAGCGAGCGTCTGGTATCGCTGAACGGGTCGGCGCGCGAAGTCATCCGTCATGGCGACACTCTGCGCTGCATTCTCCCCGATGACCGGTCCATTCTCGTTCAGCACAGTCAGCGCACTGCGCCCTTTCCGGCGCGCCTGCCTGCCGATACCGGCAACCTGGCCGGGCATTACGAATTCCTCGATCTGGGGACGGATCGCATTGCCAACCGCGAATGCAAGGTCATTGGCGTCAAGCCCAAGGACGGCTACCGGTACGGCTACCGGCTCTGGCTGGACCGGGCCACCGGTCTGCCGCTGCGGTCCGACCTGATTGGTGAAAAGGGTCATACCGTCGAACAGGTGATGTTCACCAGTTTCTCCACGCCCGCCAGCATTCCCGACAGCGAGCTCAAACCCGATGCCGACGCCCGGGATTTTGTCGTGCATGTCCGCAAGGCAGACAAGCAATCCGCGAAAGAAGGCGAACCCAGGCATTGGCAGGTGAACCACCTCCCGCCGGGCTTCGAGATCAACATGAACCAGATCCAGCACCTTGCGGGAGGCAATTCCGTGGTGCGCCACATGGTATTTTCGGACGGCCTCGCCTCGGTCTCGCTTTTCGCCGAGCCGGTCGACGGCGGCAAGGATGTGTTGCGCGGCCTGGCTCGCATGGGAGCTGTCAACGCCTACGGGCGCGTCGTCGATGGTTTCCAGATTACCGTGGTTGGCGAGGTGCCGGCCGCTACTGTCAAGATGATTGGCGAATCCGTCCAACGCATGGCTCCCCCCGCGGAGTCCCGCCTGAAATGATTCTCGAGCGCGGCGTGGTCCGCGAGCGCCAGGGCGATTACGCCTGGCTCGAATGCGACAGCCAGGCCGGCTGTGCGCGCTGTGCCGAAGGCCGTGGCTGTGGTGGTGGCCTGTTTTCCCGACTCCTGGGTGACCGCCTGCGGCGCATGCGCGTTCTGAACACGCTGGACGCCGGTGTGGGCGAATATGTCATCGTCGGCCTCGAGGAGTCGGCCGTCGTCACGGGATCGCTGGTCGCCTATGGATTGCCCCTGGTGGGGCTGCTGGTGGGTGCCATCGGTGCCGACGCGCTGCTGGCGGGATCGAACGACCTGGCGGAACTGGTGGGCGGCGCGGCCGGTTTTGGCCTGGCCTGGCTGGGGGGGCGCCGGCTTGCAGGCAGTCTCGCCCTGGCAGCGCGTTTTCAGCCGGTGATGCTCAGGGCCGATGACGGCCGGGCGTGCCTGCGGGAGTCCGCCGCCGGCTGAGACGGGGCCCGTCAACAGACGCTTCTCTCCCGGACCGGATCGGGCTGACGTGAACTGCAAGTCCCCTCGTCTCAAGGCCCGAGCAGGCAGGCATTCCTCCGAGCTTCCCTATACAATGGTGCGCATGTCAGGCACGGCCGAAAGGCGGGTAGGGCCCCGCATGCGCAGGTTTCGCACCCAGGTCCTGTTCGCATTGTACATCCTCCCGATCCTGGCCGCCCGCGCGGGCGCGCCCGGACCGGATTTCTCCGCACTTGTGGACAAGGCGGCCCCGGCCGTGGTCAACATCAGCACGCTGGAGCGGGGGACCCCGTCAAAGAATACCAGCGGTGCGCCCGAATCAGACGCAACGCCGAACGGCGGAAAGGATGATCTCGACCGGCGGTTCTTCGCCGACCCTCCGCCGTCCGGTTCCTCGCCACCGCCACTCGAAGCGGCTTCGCTCGGGTCCGGCTTCATCATTTCGGCGGACGGCTACATCCTCACCAACTACCACGTGATCCAGGGTGCCGACGAAATCATCGTCAAGCTGAGCGACCGGCGACAGTTGCCTGCCACCCTGGTGGGCGCGGATACCGGCACCGATCTGGCAGTCTTGAGGATCCATGCCAGCGATCTGCCGATCGCAGTGATTGGCGATGCCGGCAAAGTGCGTCCCGGGCAATGGGTGCTGGCTATCGGCTCGCCATTCGGCTTTGAGCACTCGGTCACCGCCGGGATTGTCAGCGCGCTGGGTCGAAGCATCGGCACCGAGCGCTATGTGCCTTTCATCCAGACCGACGTACCGATCAATCCGGGAAACTCCGGGGGACCGCTTTTCAATATGGATGGCGAGGTCATTGGCATCAATTCGCAGATCTACAGTCGTACGGGCGGGTACATGGGAGTCTCTTTCGCGGTGCCCATCAATCTGGCGATGGAAGTGGCCGGCCAGCTACGCCGGAGCGGACACGTATCGCGCGGCTGGATCGGCGTGAATGTGCAGGACGTTTCCAGAACCCTGGCGGAATCCTTCGGCATGTCGCGACCGGAAGGCGCCCTGATCCGCTCGCTGGTGCCCGATGGGCCGGCGCAACAGGCGGGCTTGCAGGTCGGCGATATCATTCTGCAGTTCAACGGCGAGAAGGTTTTCACGGCGAGCATGCTCCCACCCATGGTGGGTGAGGCGCCGGTGGGGCGTGCTGCCGACCTGGAGGTGTATCGGCAGGGTCGTCGCGTAAAGCTGTCGATCATGGTCACCCAGCTCAAGGATCAGACCGTCGCCGGACGCTCGCCGGCGGCCGGGGCGCGGGAGGGCGACCTGGGGCTGGTGGTACGTGATCCAACCGCTGCCGAGCGCGCCCTGCTCGAATTGCCGCCCGATCGCGGCGTGCTGGTGGACAGCGTCGCGGCCGGTCCGGGCAGGGATGCCGGCCTGAAGGCCGGTGACGCCATTCTGATGATTGACCAGAAGCCCGTTTCCAACGCCCGTGGTTTTCGGCGTGCATTGGACGGACTCACCGCGGGCCAGGCGGTGGCCGTGCTGGTCCAGCGGCACAGTGAGACACTGTTCCTCGCCCTGCGCACGCCCGGAGGAGGAAAATGACCATTACCGTCTACAGTCGTCCGGGCTGTCACCTCTGTGACGAGTTGATGGCCGAATTGACGCCACTTTGCCAGGCCCGGGGCGTCACACCGCGCGTGGTGGACGTGGAGTCCGATCCGGAGCTCTCGCGCCGCTGGGGCATGCATATTCCGGTGGTCGTGGGCGAAGAGGGCGAGTTGTGCCGCCATCGCCTGGACCGTCGGGTGATCGAGAATTATCTGGAAGCGCTTGCCGCGGGGCATTGACCCCCTGCAGTCCCCCTCTCCAGACCGGTATAATGCGCGCCTTTGCCGGCGTGAACCGGGCCCGGGTGCCCGGCCATTTGTAACGGCCGATCGCGTTCGATCGGCGGGGAATCAGCAACGTGTCCATGGATCACATCAGGAATTTCTCCATCATCGCCCATATTGATCATGGCAAATCAACGCTTGCCGACCGGTTCATCCAGATTTGCGGCGGTCTGACCGATCGCGAGATGGCCGAGCAGGTGCTGGATTCCATGGACCTGGAACGCGAACGCGGGATCACCATCAAGGCGCAGTCCGTTTCGCTGCTCTACCGGGCGAAGAACGGTGAGGAATACCAACTCAACTTCATCGACACGCCGGGCCATGTGGATTTTTCCTATGAAGTCTCGCGCTCGCTGTTTGCCTGCGAAGGCGCGCTGCTTGTTGTCGATGCCGCACAGGGTGTGGAAGCGCAGAGTGTGGCGAATTGCTACACCGCCATCGATCAGAATCTGGAAGTCGTGCCGGTACTCAACAAGATCGATCTGCCGTCGGCGGAACCCGACCGCGTCAAACAGGAGATCGAGGATGTCATTGGCCTGGAAGCCCACGACGCCATAGAAGTCAGTGCCAAGACAGGCCTTAACGTGGATCTTCTGCTCGAGGAGCTGGTACGTCGCATACCGCCGCCCCGGGGCGATATTGAAGCGCCGCTCAAGGCGCTGATCATCGATTCCTGGTTCGACAACTACGTGGGTGTGGTTTCACTGGTGCGGATCATGGAGGGACGCATTGCGCCCCGTCAGCGGATCAAGGTGATGTCCACCGGCCGGGTTCACCAGGTGGACCGCGTGGGCAAATTCACGCCCAAGATGACCGACCGGGCGGGCCTGAGCGCCGGCGATGTCGGGTTCGTGATTGCCGGTATCAAGGAAATCGACGGCGCGCCGGTGGGTGACACGCTGACCGGGGCCGATCGCCCCTGTGACTCGCCGTTGCCGGGTTTCAAGCAGGTGCAGCCACGCGTGTTCGCCGGGCTGTTTCCCGTACGGGCCGACGACTACGAGGACTTCCGCGACGCCCTGCAAAAACTGCGTCTCAATGACGCCTCCTTGCACTACGAGCCGGAGACATCCGACGCGCTGGGTTTCGGGTTCCGTTGCGGTTTCCTCGGAATGCTGCACATGGAAATTGTCCAGGAACGGCTGGAGCGCGAATACAACATCGATCTGATTACCACCGCCCCGACCGTGGTCTATGAAGTCGTGACCACTGACGGTGAAACGATCTATGTCGACAATCCGTCGCGGCTGCCCGCAGTCAACAAGATCGAGGAAATCCGCGAACCGATCATTGCGGCCACTGTACTTGTTCCGCAGGCGCACATCGGCCCGGTAATTACACTGTGCGAGGAAAAGCGGGGCGTTCAGAAGAAGATGCAGTATCTGGGCAGTCAGGTCCAGCTCATCTATGAACTGCCCATGAGCGAGGTGGTGCTCGATTTCTTTGACCGGCTCAAATCCGCCAGCCGGGGCTACGCTTCCTTCGATTACGAATTCCGTCGCTTCCAGGCGGCTCCGCTGGTGAAGCTGGATGTCATGATCAACGGGGATCGCGTGGACGCCCTGTCGATCATTGTGCACAAGGATCAGGCGTATTCCCGTGGCAGGGAACTTACCGAACGTCTTCGTGATCTCATACCCCGGCAAATGTTCGAAGTCGCCATCCAGGCGGCGATCGGCAACCACATCATCGCGCGGTCCACGGTGAAGGCGCTGCGCAAGAATGTCACGGCCAAGTGCTACGGTGGTGACATCACGCGCAAGCGCAAACTGCTGGAAAAACAGAAGGCCGGCAAAAAGCGGATGAAACAGCTCGGCTCGGTGGAAATACCCCAGGAGGCCTTTCTCGCCGTGTTGCAGGTGGAAAAGAAATAGCCAATACTGGCCAAAAAAGCGGCTCGGAGCTCACAACTACATGAATTTCCAACTGATTCTTGTGCTCGCCATGTTTCTGACCGGCGCCATATGGCTGTTCGATGCCGTGTGGCTGCGTCCGAAGCGCCGGGCCACGGCCGGCTCGGAGGGTGAGACGATGCCGGAGACCGGCAAGCGACGCGAGTCGCTCTGGGTGGAATACTCACGGGCGTTCTTCCCGGTCATCCTGGTCGTGCTTGTGCTTCGTTCCTTTGTGGTGGAACCCTTCCGCATCCCCTCGGCATCCATGATGCCGACCTTGTTGATCGGCGATTTCATCCTGGTCAACAAGTTCTCCTACGGTCTGCGTCTGCCGGTGCTGCACGACAAGGTCGTTTCCGTGGGCGAGCCGCAGCGGGGAGATGTGGTAGTGTTCCGGTATCCGGGCGACCCCAGCCAGGACTGGATCAAGCGCATCATTGGCGTTCCCGGCGACCGGATCGAGTACCGGGACAAGGTCGTCTACGTCAACGGCAGGGCATTGAAGCAGGACGATGTCGGATTCTACGTGGGCGAACACATGACCGGCGCGCGGGTGCATCGCGAGCACATGCAACGACTGGAGCATCTGATCCTGACGGTGCCCTCGGTTCAGGGTAATCTTGGAATGCTCGCCCGGCCCGGTGGAGTTGTCGTTCCCAAGGGTCAGTATTTCGTCATGGGCGACAACCGCGACGACAGCAATGACAGCCGCTTCTGGGGTTTTGTGCCCGAGAAGAATCTGGTAGGCAGAGCGTTTCTGATCTGGTTCAACTGGGAATCTCTGAGTCACATGCCCAAGTGGAGCCGGATCGGCGACGGTATCAAGTGATGACAACGGGAGAGGCGGGGATGAAACTGGAAAAATCGCAACGCGGGCTGACAGCCATCGGCTGGCTGCTGGTGATCCTGTTCGTGGCCTTCTTCGGGCTGTTCATACTGCGTCTGGTACCGGTGTACCTGCAGTCCTACACCTTGAGCACGATCATGGAAAACGCCGCCAAGGCGGACGGCGACGAGAATGACATGCCGGGCGGGCATGCCAAGCTCTACGATACC
>JASFQN010000033.1:0-17409 GCA_050115425.1 Gammaproteobacteria bacterium
GGACCGACACGAATCCTGTTGATCACCTCGTGCACCCCAAGCACATACCAGGCGTCGCGGGCCACTCGCTGGCGCTGGCTCTCTGTCCGCACCACCCCTTCGAGCGTCACCTGCCGCTCGCGGACCGTCACGCGGACCTGGCTGGCCTCGATCATCGGGTCCTTTTCCAGGACCATGGTCACCGCGTCGGTGATTTCGCCGTCGCTGTCGTCCTCGGGAGGCTCGACATGCAAGCGATTGTCCACGTCCGCGGTTCCCGGAATCCACCAGGCCAATACTTCGGCGAACCGGCGATGCGTCAGGCTGGGCACCCGCCCGTCCAGCCGAACCACACCTCCAGTGGCCGAGACCTCGATCAAGCCGCCATCCTGAGCTTGCGCCGACTCGCCCCCGCCGGCACGTTTCGCGAATACAGTCGTCCGCCGGAACACGGGCTCGCCGTAGAGGGCCTCGACCACGGCGTCGCGCAGGCGCGCCTCGCCCTGGCCGTTGGTCACAGTGATCCGCAAACGGTCCTCGACCGCGCTCACTCCCTCCACACCCAGGGCATCGAAGAATGCGCGACGTTTGGCGCCGATCTCGGGCACCTCGCCCTCCAGAAGCACCTCCGATCCGTCGACGCGGATGCCGATGCTGGCGGCATGGAGATTGACGACGGCATCGCGCTCGAGCGCGGCGTGAATGCTGTGGCGAAGAGCGGTATTTGAATTCATGCGGACTCCTTTCGGCAGGAATGGATGGGCAACAAGCCCCTCCCCGACAGCGGGTGACCGGATGGCTTGCATGATCCCCGGAGCCACCCCGGCCGGGAGCCAGATTCCTGACCCTGATTCTAGCCGGTCGGGAAAACAACGGAGGCCGGTCCGGAACTGTGACGGCGAATAATGAGCCGGAAGGAAATAGCCGGTAGACTACCCATTGCCGGCCACCGTCAGGGTACTCCGCCGGCCCGGAAACGAACAAGATCCCAGAGGCTCCCCGACCGGGCATGAGACTGCTGCTCTACAACATCCGCTACGCGGCCGGCACCGGACTGCGCTTCAACTTCCCGGTACCCGGCATGGGCTACCTGCGCAATACCTCGCGCAATCTGAGCCGGATCGTCCGCTTCATACGCGACCTGGATCCGGACATCTCGGGCCTGATCGAGGTCGATCTCGGGTCACTGCGTTCCGATCGGATCAACCAGGCCCAGGCCATTGCCACCGCCATCGGCCACGACCATGTCTATCAGTGCAAGTACGGCGAACGCTCGTTCAACAATCGCGTGCCAATCGTCAACAAACAGGGCAACGCCTTCATCACCGGTCACGAGATACAGGATCGCCAGTTCCACTATTTCGACGCCGGGATCAAGCGGCTGATCATGGAACTCCAACTCGATGGTCTGTCCATCTTTCTGGTTCACCTTTCGGTCAAATACCGGCATCGCCACTATCAGCTCGGTCATCTGCATTCACTGGTGCGGCAGGCCGCCAACCCGGTCATCGTTGCCGGCGATTTCAATACCTTCTGGGGCGATTACGAACTGCATCTGTTCATGGAGGCGGCCGGACTCTACAGCGCCAACGCCGACAACCTGCCCTCCTACCCGAGCTGGGCCCCGCGCCGGGAACTCGATTTCGTGCTCTACAGCAGGGGTATCCGCAAGCTGGACTTCCGGATGCCCCAGGTCAACTTCTCCGACCACCTGCCCCTGATTTTCGATTTCGAACTCGAGGAGCCGGACGCGAACAGGCCATCCGGGCAGGTATAATGGCCGGGCTCGATACCACTTGTACCGGGAGGCCCCGACATTCAGTTCACCATGCCATCCAGTGACATCCTGATCAGCGCGGCCCTGCTGCTGATCCTGGCCGTGGCGGGCACCCTGCTGCTGCTACAGCGCTATCGCAGTCAACGTCCCTACTCCACCGCCATCAGCTCCATCGACATGGCCGAGGTCTGGAATCTCTGGCGGGCGGGTGCCGAGCTTGGCGAAGTGCAACAGTCCATCCAGGAGTACCTGCTCGAGCAGGTCGACGATGCCACGCTCGACGCCGTGCGCGACGATCTTCTGGCTTTCGAAAAGCGCATCAACGCAGGCCGCTACCCCCTGACTCAGATTCGCAAGGAGCTGATGGCGAGCGTGGACCGCCGGATGCTCAATACCGAGATTCTGCAACTGCCGCCGCAGGTACGGCGGCGCCTGCGCGAACAATCACCCGAGATCATTCAGTCGGACGATCAGGCGCGGCGCTACATTGTGGCCAACGAGATCCGCCTTGCGGTGTTGCGCGAATACGCCGCCAGAAAATACGGCGACCGGGCCGACGACGACTGGTTCGCTGTCTATGAACGGGCCAGCGCCATCAAGCAGAAGACTGCCCAGGCCTTCATCCAGCGGAGCCTCAAGGGCGGTGAACTGCAGGCGGAAGATGCCCGCCATCAGGCCATGACGCTGGTGGACAACGAATTGCGTGCGCGCCTGCTGACCGTGCCGCCCGGCACCCGCTTCAGCCGCGCCGCCGACAAGGCCGGCGGGCAGGGAGAGGAACCGCGTGGCGATTGAGTCGTTGATTCGCCGGGAATTTCCCTTGCGGGAGGGCCTGATCCATCTCAATCACGCGGCGGTGGGACCCTGGCCGCGACGAACGGCGGATGCGGTGATCCAACTGGCGGAGGAAAACTGCCGCCGCAGTTCGGAGGACTTCCTTGGCTGGCTGCGGGTTGTGACCCGACTGCGCGAGCGCGTGGCGCGGCTGATCAACGCGTCGGGTCCCGATGACATCGCTCTGGTCAAGAACACATCCGAAGGGCTCTCGTTTGTCGCCAACGGACTCGAGTGGCGCCGTGGCGACAACATCGTCAGCATCCGTGAGGAATTCATCTCCAATCGCATCGTCTGGGAAGCCCTTGGTCCTCAAGGTGTGGAACTCAGAGCCGTCGGGGCCGATGCCGGCAGCGCCCTCGCCGAGCGCCTCTGTGAAGCATGCGACAAACGTACCCGCCTGATGGCAATCAGCAGTGTCCAGTTCGGCGATGGCCTGCGCGTGGATCTGGATCGGCTCAGCGCATTCTGCCGGGACCAAGGCATCCTGTTGTGCGTGGACGCCATCCAGAGCCTGGGGGCGCTTCGTCACGATGTGCGGGCAGTGCCCGTGGATTTCCTGATCGCCGGCAGCCACAAGTGGCTGCTCAGCCCCGAGGGCGTGGGCATCTTCTATTGTTCGCCGGCGATGCGTGAGCAGCTTCGTGTGAGCGAGTACGGATGGCACATGGTCGAGGCAGTGGCGGACTTCGATCGTCGCGACTGGGAACCGGCGCATTCGGCCCGCCGGTTCGAATGCGGCAGCCCCAACCGCCTGGGCCTGCATGGTCTGGAAGCGAGTCTGAGCCTGTTCGAGGAAGTCGGCCCGGAGCGGATCGAGCAACGGGTTCTCTCGGCTGCCGACCGTCTGCGCACGGGCCTGGAGCGGGTGGACGGCGTGCGGGTGATCTCGAATGCCGCGCCGGCCTGCCGCAGCGGCATTGTCACCTTCCGCTGCAGCGGGCACGATCGCGTCGACGTGGCGCGCGCCCTGGCGCGTCGGGGCGTGCTCTGCGCCGCCCGCGGAGGCGGCGTGCGATTCGCCCCGCATTTCCATCTCCGCGAGGCCCAACTCGACCAGGCCGTCGAACACCTGAGGGAGGTCCTCGCCGGTTGCGCCGGCGGTTCGCCGTCCCTATGATTGAAACACTCGTTTGAAACCTGTACAGGCCATTGGTCCGCCCATCATGAACCGTCTTTCCGATACCCGCGAACGCATACTCAGTGCCGCCGAACGGCTCTTCGCCAGCGGTGGCGTGACGACCACCTCGCTGCGCACGATTACCGACAACGCCCGCGTCAATCTGGCCGCGGTCAGTTATCACTTCGGCTCCAAGGACGGCCTTATCGAGGCGGTGTACCGCCGGCGGCTCGGCCCCTTGAGCCGCCGCCAGCTGGACAACCTCGACCGGCTCGAAGCCCAGGCAGGGGAGCACCCCCTTGAGCTTTGCCACATCGTGGAGGCATTCATTCTGCCGTTCGCGGAACTGGATGTCGCTTCTCCGGAGGAAGCGGAAGTGTACAGTCGCCTGCTGGCCCAGACCTATGGCGAAGCCGGCAGCTACTTCGAGCGCATTTTCTCGGACGAATACAGCAATCTGTTCACGCGCTACAAGAAAGCATTGCACCGGGCCCTGCCGGAGCTGGCACCAGACCTTTTGTGCATGCGGCTGCATTTCCTCATGGGCGCGCTCAATCACACGCTGGCCGGCGCCCACCTGAGACGTTTCATGGACGCCACGGCGGCGCGCCAGTCGCTGGATCAGGCGTTGCGCCAACTCGTGCCATTCCTGGTCGCCGGCCTGCAGGCTTCAACCGAAATCGCCCGTCCGCCGGCCACAACCGCCTGATCGGGGAGTTTTCGGCTGACATGCGACAATGGCTTTATCAACGCATCGCCCGCTGGCTTACCCGCGAGATTGCGCCCGCCACCCGCATGTACAGCAATTTCGATCGGCTCTGCTTCGAGGTCGAGCCCGCCGATGCCCTGCTGGTGGAAGGACGCAGCCGGGTCAGTCAGGTCATCAAGACCGTGACTCACAGCGTCTGGACGCACTCCGCGCTTTATGTGGGCCGCCTCGTGGATATCGACGATCCGGCGCTGCGAGCGCAGCTTGAGCGTCATTACGCGGGCGACCCCGCCGAACAGCTCGTGATCGAGGCCCAACTCGGTGATGGCGTGATCGTCGCGCCGCTGGCCAAGTACCGCAACGAGCACCTGCGCATCTGCCGTCCCATCGGTCTGTCGCGATCCGATACCCTCGGCGTTCTCCGCGCCGCGGCGAGCCAGCTCGGCAAGGGTTACGACGTCCGCCAACTGCTCGATCTGGCGCGGTTCTTCCTTCCCTGGTCGCTGATGCCCCGCCGCTGGCGGTCGTCGCTTTTCGAACGCACGGCCGGCGAAGCCACGCGCAACGTCTGCTCGTCAATGATGGCCGAGGCCTTCGCTGCTGTTCATTTTCCCGTGCGGCCCTTCATTCGCGAGCGCGCGGACGGTTCGCGCGTGCTCTACAAACGCAATCCGAAACTCTTCACACCGCGCGATTTCGACTATTCGCCCTACTTCGATGTGGTCAAGTATCCCTATCTGGATCGTGGTGACATTGAAGCCTATCGACAATTGAACTGGGGCGACGAGCACATCATCTACAACGACGAAGACGAAGACGAGTTTACCGTTCCGGACGCCCAGACTGCCGATGGAACCGGAGACACAACGCGGAACGAGCGCGATGCGAAAACATACTGAGGGCGGTCCGGACCGCCCCATCCTGCAAACCCAAGCATCACGGAGCAGACCATGAACGACAAGGCAGCCGCACAACACTGGCGAATCGAAACGGATGACAAGGGCGTGGCCTGGCTGCATTTCGACAAGGCCGGAGCCAGCGCCAATGTGCTTTCCGGCGATGTCATGAACGAGCTCGACGAGCGTCTCGCGGAACTGGAAGTCATGCGTCCGCGGGCGGCAATCATCGTATCCGACAAGAAGAGCGGTTTCATCGCCGGTGCCGACATCAAGGAATTCACCGGCCTCAGGAACGAGGACCAGGCCTTTGACCTGATTCGCAGAGGCCAGTTGGTTGTCGAACGTCTCGAGAAGCTGCCCTTCCCCACCGTCGCGGCAATTCACGGATTCGCGCTGGGTGGAGGGCTGGAACTCGCCCTGGCCTGCCGCTACCGCGTGGCGGCCGACGATCCGCGCACCAGTCTGGGCCTGCCGGAAGTCAAACTGGGGATTCATCCGGGCTTCGGCGGAACTGTGCGCTCGGTCCGCACCATGGGCGTGTTCGCCGCCATGGACATCATGCTCACCGGCCGTTTCCTCAACGCCCGCAAGGCCAGAAATACCGGCCTGGTGGACCGGCTGGCTCCGGCGGATTCGCTGCGCGAAGAGGCGCTGAAGCTGGCTCTGAAAGCGCCGCCGGTGCGGAGACCCTCGCTGGGCCTGCGCCTGGCCAACCTGGCACCCGCACGCTGGATCATCGCCAGCCAGATGGAAAAGCGTGTGGCGAAGAAAGCCCGCAAGGCGCACTACCCGGCACCCTATGCCATCATCGATCTGTGGCGGCGCTACGGCGGTGGTGACATGGGAACGCGCTACCTGCAGGAGGCCCATTCCATCGCGCGGCTGATGTGCACGGACAGTTCACGCAATCTGGTTCGTGTATTCCTGCTGCAGGATCGCCTCAAGTCTCTGGGCAACAAGAAGGATCTGGATCTCAAGCACCTGCACGTGGTGGGCGCCGGCACGATGGGCGGCGATATCGCTTCCTGGACCGCACTGAAGGGCTATACCGTCACCCTCCAGGATCGCGGCGAGGAATACATCAAGCCGGCCCTCGAGCGGGCCCGCAAGCTCTTCGAACGCAAGCTCAAGAGCGAAGACAAGGTGACCGAGGCAATGGGCCGCCTCAAGTCGGACGTGGAAGGCAACGGCGTATCCGATGCCGACGTGGTAATCGAAGCCATTTTTGAAGACGCCGATGCCAAGAAGGAACTCTACCGCTCGCTTGAGCCGAAAATGAAGCCGGAGGCGGTACTGGCGACAAACACGTCCAGCATACGACTCGAGAACCTGCGCGATGCCCTGCACAAGCCCGATCGACTGGTCGGCCTGCACTTCTTCAATCCGGTGGCCAAGATGCCGCTGGTCGAGGTCATCCACACCGCCGAGACCGGCAAGGATGAAATGGCCCGCGCACTGGCCTTCACGCGCCACATCGACCGTCTGCCCGTTCCGGTCCGCAGCGCCCCGGGCTTCCTGGTCAACCGCATCCTGATGCCGTACATGATGGAAGCCGTCAAGATCGCCGAGGAAGGCGTGGCGCTGGAAGCCATCGACCGGGCCGCTCTGGACTTTGGCATGCCCATGGGGCCGGTGGAACTTTCCGATACGGTGGGCCTGGATGTGGCCCTGTCCGTTGCGAAGATTTTCGCCCGTGAATTCAACGCCCAGATTCCGGAAAGACTCAAGACACTGGTCGAGCAGAAACAGCTCGGCCGCAAGACGGGACGCGGCTTCTACGCCTACGTGGACGGCAAGCCCCAGAAGGATCCGTCACGAGCCTCGGGCGGCCCCTCCGATCTGCAGGATCGCCTGATTCTGCCCATGATCAACGAAGCGGTGGCGGTTCTTCGGGAAGGCATCGTGGAAGATGCCGACCTGCTCGACGCAGGAGTGATCTTCGGCACGGGTTTCGCGCCCTTCCGCGGCGGCCCCATCCAGTATGCCCGCAGTAGCGGCCCGGACCAGTTGCGCCGCCGGCTCGAGGAACTTGCTTCGCGCCATGGCGATCGCTTCCAGCCGGATGCCGGCTGGCAATCGCTCTGAACCATTCACCGGATTTTTCGAGGGGAGCAAACAGGTGGAAGCACATCCCACACAGCCGCCGCGCGGCCATGAAGCCATGGTGCGGACCCTGGCCATGCCCAAGGACACCAATGGTCTGGGTGATATTTTCGGTGGCTGGCTGATGTCGCATGCCGACATCGCCGGCGCAATCCACGCCTTCAAGCGTGCCGGCGGTCGCGTGGTGACTGTCGCCGTGAATGAGTTCCGTTTCCTGCAGCCGGTCTTTGTCGGCGATGTGGTGAGCTTCTATACGGACGTGTCGCGCGTCGGCAACACGTCCCTGACCATGGACGTGACGGTGTACGCCGAGCGGAGCGGTGAGCCGATCGGCAATCACGTCCTCGTGTCAACCGCACAGATCACCTACGTTCATGTAGGCGATGATCGCAAACCCAGGCAGGTGCCGCCCGACAAGTAGTGTCCCGGCGCCGACAGCGGGCTCTCGCGGCCGCTGGCGCGGTATTGGCTCACCAGACCTTGTGCTACAATCCGAGGGGCGTAGCGCGGCGACAGACCGTGGCCACGGCACCTGAAACGAACCACTACGAACAAGGCATACGGATGTCCAGCAGACCGGTAGAACGCGAAGTTCTCAAGAACCTCTCACCGCTCAACGGGCTCAAGCCGGAAAACCAGCAGGACCTCGCCAGCAAGACCAGCATCCAGACGCTCGGCGCGGGCCGCTACCTGTTCAAGCAGGGCGACAACGATCGGCGAACCCTCTATGTCCTCAAGGGCGAACTGGAACTGCGCTCCGGGGACAAGGTCACGCGGGTAATCAAGGGCGGCAGTGAAGACGCCCGCCATCCCCTGGCGCCGCAAGTGCCGCGCCAGTTCAGCGCGCGTGCCAGGACCGACATCGAATACATTGCGGTGGACAGCGACCTGCTGGACATCATGCTGACCTGGGACCAGACCGGTACATTCGAAGTGACCGAATTGCAGGAGGAACAGGAAATCCAGCCGGATGACTGGATGACCACCATCCTGCAGACCAAGGCCTTCCACAAGATTCCGCCAGCCAACATCCAGGCCATCTTCATGCGGATGGAAGCACACCCGGCCAAGGCCGGCCAGGTGATCATCAAGCAAGGCGATGATGGTGACTATTTCTACATCATTACCGAAGGCCGTTGCATGGTCACGCGCGAGACGCCAACCAACAAGAACGGCATCAAGCTGGCCGAACTCGGTGTCGGCGACAGCTTCGGCGAGGAGGCCCTGATCTCCAATGCCAAGCGCAATGCCACGATCACGATGCTGACGGACGGTACGCTGATGCGCCTGGCCAAGGAAGACTTCAATACGCTGCTCAACGAACCCATGCTCAACTGGGTGGATTACGACCAGGCCCGGGAAATCGTCGACAGCGGCAAGGGCTGCTGGCTGGATGTGCGCCTGCCAGGAGAGTACGAGAACAACCACCAGGCCGACGCCATCAACATCCCGCTCTACTTCATTCGTCTCAAGCTGGATCAGCTCGATCCGCAGAAGAAGTATGTCGTGTATTGTGATACCGGTCGGCGCAGTTCCGCCGCTGCCTACATTCTCAGCGAGCGCGGTTTCGACGCCTACGTCCTCAAGGGCGGGCTGTCCGCAACACCTCCGGCCTGATCAGGCCGCACACCGCTCGGCCTGGCTGAACAGGCGAAAGTAGTTCTCCGTTGTCTGGCGTGCGAGGTCTTCGAAGGCCTCGCCGCGCTCATCCGCGAGACACTGCGCCACATGGCGAACCCACGCCGGCCGGTTTTCCTTGCCGCGGCGGGGCACCGGCGCCAGATAAGGGCAATCCGTTTCCACGAGCAGCCGGTCGGCCGGCACCTTGCGAGCGACATCACGCAGTTCGCCGGCGCTGGCAAAGGTCACGATTCCGGACAGGGAAATGCTGAATCCGAGATCAAGCGCAGCACGCGCGGTGGCCCAGTCTTCCGTGAAGCAGTGGATCACGCCACTGACCTCGCCCCGCCCTTCCTGCCTGAGCAGGTCGATAGTGTCTTTTCGCGCGTTGCGTGTGTGCACGATCACCGGCTTGCCCAACTCGCGGGCCAGATTGATCTGGCTGGCAAAACGCCGTTTCTGCAGGTTCCGGTCGGCCTCCTCGCGGAAGTAGTCCAGCCCGGTTTCGCCGATGGCGACCACGCGCGGCCACGTCGCATAGTCCCGAAACAGCGTCTCATCGTCGGCATCCCGGGCCGAAGCGCAGGGGTGCACCCCCACCGACATCGATACCTCGGAATGCGCGTTGCAGATATCGACCATGGAAGGAAACGTCTCCAGCCGCACCCCCACGCACAGGAAATGCTCCACGCCCTCGGCGCGGGCGTCAGCCAGCACACCGTCGGCGCTACCGGTCTCTTTCACGGGCGAAAGCATGTCCAGGTGGCAATGGGAATCGACCAGCATTGAAGCTCCAGAATCAGGTTTCGGGTGACTGATGGATCAATCAGGCGGGCGCGGAGATCCGCGGGCCGCGTTGCGTGTGCAGCCCGAGTGGGGATCTCCTACATCGTATGCGTCGGCCGGTCCGCGCCGAGGGCACCGGCCAGGTAGGTCTCGATCTTCTTCTGGGTGTTGCCGCCATCCTGATCACTGAACTGAACGCCGATACCGGCCGCCCGTTTCCCCTGGGCGCCGCGGGGCGTCACCCAGATCACCTTTCCGGCCACTGGCAGGCGCTCCGACTGGTCCATCAGCGTGAGCAGAATGAAGACTTCGTCACCCAGTTGGTAGGGCTTGTTGGTGGGAATGAACAGCCCGCCATTCTTGATGAACGGCATGTAAGCCACGTACAGCGCGCTCTTGTCCTTGATGGTGAGCGTGAGAATGCCCTGGCGAGGTGACTGTTGCATGTTCAGGCCGGCCTCCCGATCGCGTCAAGCGTCGCCGGCTCCAGCCGGCTTCCCCAGGGGATGAGCAGGGATTCCAGCAAGAGCTGCGGATTGAGTTGAGTGTCCAAAAGACCAATCCCCTTCCACAGGGACTCAAGATAGCGGTGCAGGCATGCCAAGTCCAGCCTGCGCGCAGCGGTGGCCAGTTGCGCCCGCTGATCGGGGTTGTGGAGATCGGCGTTCTCGCCCCCCTGACCCAGCAGGATGAGATCCATGGTCCAGCCCGCCAGCCACCGAAGATTGAGCGCGGGATCGTTCTTCAGCCAGCGTGCCGCGACGGCCACCGGATCGGTATTGCCACGCAAAATGCCGCCGAGTTCCGCCGCCAGTTTCGGCCGTTCTTCGTCGAAACCCGCCTCGCCGAGCGCTGCCGCCCTGAGCGGCGCGCCCCCGGCAAGGGCGAGCAGCGGCTCCCAGTCGCGGCGTTCAACGGCATTCAGCCAGTGCAGCGCCACCTTCCGATCGGGCGGTGCAAAGCGAATCTTCTGGCAACGGCTTCGGATCGTGGCGGGCAGCAGGGATGGTTGTGCGCTGATCAACACCAGCAAGGCCTGCCCGGGCGGCTCTTCCAGCGTTTTCAGGAGGCTGTTGGCGGCACTGACATTCATGCGGTCTGCCGGTTCGATGGTCACTGCCTTGCGGCCGCCATACTGACTGGTCAGCCCGATCCATTCGATCAGCGCCCGAATCTGGCTGACGACGATGACCTTGCGGTCGTCTTCCAGACCCACCGATGTCACATCCGGGTGGGTGGCGGCATCGAACTGCACGCAGGCGCTGCAGCGTCCGCAGGCGTCACCGTCCGCCGCGGCTTCCCGGCAGAGAGCCGCCCGGACCAGGCGCCGGCCAAAGTCATGCTTGCCCATGCCAGCCGGGCCTTCCAGAAGCAGGGCGTGCGGCAGGTTGTCGGCCACCAGGCGGGCCGCCACCGATCGCCACTGGGCCTCGTGCCAGGGATACGCGATTCCTTCACTCATACACGCACTCCCCGGCCATGGCGTGCGAGAAATCCGTCGAGAATGTCGGCCAGTGAACGCTGCACGTCGGCCAGCTCACGGGAAGCATCCACGATGCTGACGCGCTCCGGCTCACGCCGGGCAATAGCCAGATAACTCTCGCGGACACGTTCGAAAAAATCGCTCTGCTCGACTTCGAACCGGTCCTGCTCGCCGCGTGCCCGCGCGCGCTGGATACCCACCTCGACCGGCGCGTCCAGCAGCAGCGTCAGATCCGGACGCAGGTCCCGCTGGACGTGCTGCTCGAGCAGCTCGATCAGCGCGTGATCCATGCTCCGCCCCCCTCCCTGGTAGGCATAGGTCGCATCGGTGAAGCGATCACATACCACCCAGTGGCCGACCGCAAGCGCCGGCCGGATACGGTGTTCGAGATGCTCGGCACGTGCGGCAAACATCAGCAGCAACTCGGTCATGTCCGGCATGCGGTGTTCCGCCCGGTCCACGAGCAGATCCCGTATCCGCTCGGCGAGCGGCGTACCGCCCGGCTCCCGCGTCATCACGACTGTTTCACCGGCGGCTTCGAGATGCCGCTGGATGAAAGCCAGATTGGTGGATTTGCCCACGCCCTCGCCGCCTTCCACGGTAATGAAGCATCCTCGTTTGCTGGCCATGCTCAGTCTCCGGACTGGTGCTTCTGATATTTTCGCACCGCCCGATTATGCTCCTCCAGGGTGGCGGAAAACTTGTGGCTGCCATCTCCCTTGGCCACGAAATAGAGGGCGTCGCCCGCCTCCGGGTGCAATACGGCACGAATCGAGGCTCGCGAGGGCATGCAAATCGGCGTGGGCGGCAGGCCGCGGCGCGTGTAGGTATTGTAGGGCGTGTCATGCGTGAGGTCGCGGAAACGGATGTCGCCGCTGAAGTCCGGTCCCAGGCCGTAGATCACCGTGGGATCGGTCTGCAAACGCATGCCACGCCGCAGGCGCCTTACGAAAACGCCGGCAATGCGCCCCCGCTCACTTTCCAGCGCGGTTTCCTTCTCCACAATCGATGCCAGAATCAGCGCGTCATAGCGTGAATGAAATGGCAGATTCCGGTCGCGGCCGGGCCATACCTGCTCAAGGAAATCGCTCATGGCCCGGTGCGCACGACGCAGGAACGCAATGTCGCTCGTGCCTTTCGGGAAACGGTAGGTATCCGGCATGAACAGCCCTTCAGGCTCGCGTCCATCCAGGCCCAGTTGGCGGATGATCCGCGCGTCGTCCAGCCCTGCGAGCTTGTGGGTCAGGGCGGGCTCCGCATCCAGCGCCTGACGGAGCTGATGAAACGTCCAACCCTCGATGATCGTGAACGAATGCAGATAGACGCGCCCCCCCACCAGGGTGTCGAGAAGGCCTTCCAGGGTGGTGCCGGACTCGATGCGGTACTCGCCCGCCTTGATATCGCTGCCCTTGCCGCGGATACGGCCAAGCAAGACAAGCTGCAGCGGCTGCCTGACAACGCCCCGCGCATGGAGTTGGTTGGCCACTTCCCGCAGACTGTCGCCGGGCGCCACATCGAACATCACGGCCTTGCCGCCCACCGGCAGCGGCACCCGGAACAGTTGCCAGTATTCGTACGCGACGGCGCCGGCCGTCGCCAGGCCAAGTAGCGCCACGATCAGCCAGCGTCGCATGCGAGCCTATCCTCCATTGCCACAAGACGCGCCTGAAGACGTCGGGTGATTGTACCCGACGCCAGCGGACGCGATGCCAGGGCCGTCACGCCCTGCAAACCCATGACGGCGTTGCAGACCATCAGTTCCCGCGCGTTGCCAAGCCGGTCGCGCGCGAGATCGGTCTCCACGACCCTGATCTCCTCGCGGACCGCTGCTTCCATCACCAGACCACGCATGATGCCCGCCACGCCGTTGCGTTCGAGACCGGGCGTAAGCAGGCGATCGGCCTCGACCACAAAGAGATTGGAACGCGTCCCCTCGACGACCCGGTCCTGCCCGTCGCACATCAGCAGTTCATCCACCCGATCGCCCTGCCATTGAGGCTCCAGGCTCGCAAGCACCTGCTCCTGCCTGCCCAGATGCTTGAGTCCCGCCAAAAGTGGCTGGTCGGCCAACCGAGTGGCGGCGAAATCGAGCCGCAAGCCCTGGCCGGCATGACGGCGCAACCCGTTCGGCCATTCACGCAGGCACAGAATGCGCCGGGAGCCACCTCCGACCGGCGGGCGGTACCCCCGCCCCCCGTCGCCGCGTGTCACGAGCAGCTTCATGACGGCGCGTTCCAGGCCGGCGGCGGCCGCGGTCAACTCCCCGGCCAGGAGCCGGGCATCGGGCATGGACAAACCCAGGCGCAAACAGCCCGCGGCCAGCCGCTGGAGATGACGTTCGAACCAGAGCACGCGTCCGTCCACCACCGCCAGCGTTTCGAACAGGCCGTCGCCGAATTGCAATCCGCGATCGGTGACCGGAATCGTTGTCGCCGGGCGACCGTCCACCCAGGTATTCATCGCTCCCCCAGACCCAGCGCCAGCAGCATGCCACGTGCCTTGGCCCGAGTCTCGGCCAGTTCATGACGCGGTTCGGAATCCGCCACGATACCTGCCCCCGCCCGGAATTCCAGCCGCTTGCCGCACCGTTGCAGCGTTCGAATCAGAATGTTGGTATCCATCTGTCCATCGCGCGAGAGATAACCCATCGAACCGGTATAGGCGCCCCGGGGCGCCGCCTCCAGTTCCGCGATGATCTCCATGCAGCGGACCTTCGGGCAACCCGTGATGGTGCCGCCGGGAAAGACAGCACGAATGACGTCACCCGGCCGCACATTCGCACGGACCCGGCCACATACGTTGGAAACTATGTGGTGCACGTGCGCGTAGGACTCCAGCACCATCATTTCATCCACCGTGACACTGCCCGGTTCGCAGATCCGGCCGAGATCGTTGCGCTCCAGGTCGATGAGCATGACATGCTCGGCACGTTCCTTGGGATGCTGCATCAACTCGCGGGACAGCGCCATATCATTATCCCTGTCGCTGTTGCGCGGCCGGGTTCCGGCAATCGGGCGGGTGTCGACCCGCCGGCCGCGCAGACTCACCAGCCGTTCCGGTGAAGAACTGATCACCGCCGCGTCGCCCCAGCTCGCCAGACCCGCAAAGGGCGCCGGATTCGTGTGGCAGAGTCGGCGGTAGATATCCGCGTGGTTGACACCGTCCGCCACCCTGGCGGACCAGCACCGCGACAGGTTTGCCTGGAATACATCGCCTGCGTAGACGTAACGCTTCGCCTGCTCGACTATTGCCAGATAGCGTTCGGGATCGTCTTCGATCACCCCGGATTCGAGGAGCTCGCGTGGCCCGGATGGGCTCGCACCTTCGGGTTGCGCCGCGATATCGGCCTGCATGTCGGCCAGGCACGCCTCATGCCCCGGCTCGGCAACCAGCCAGGTTTCGCCCCGCTCGTGGTCACGAATGACAGCGGCAGGAAATCGCTCGGCGATGGCCATCGGCAACGCCGCTTCGGGTCTCAGGCGCGCGCGCAGGACCGGTTCGACTTCACCGGCGGTTTCGTAGGTGGCGAAGAGAAACCATCCACCGTTGAAAGGCAGAGGTCCGGGCGCCTGCCCGGGCCACGACACCGCCACATACCATTGATCGAGCGCATGGAAGAAGTCGTCGGCAGACACCCCCGGCGGCCGCTCCAGACGCCCGTCGGCATGGAGCACCAGCCGCTCGCCGGGAAAAGCAAAGAGAATGTCGTACCGGCCGTTGCGACCGCCCCGGGCGGCACTTTGCAGAAAATGGGGATAGCGCGACGGACAACGCTCGTGGAGCGCCAGCAGGTTTGCGGGCCGGTCAAGAAGTCGGCTCAGCACTGCCATCGGAAACACGCCCGGCGATGCCGCATCAAGGCCGTGTGGCCGGCGTCGCCGGCCACAGGCTCATTGTGCGCGACGGAAGACCAGCGTGCCGTTGGTTCCGCCAAACCCGAAGGAGTTCGAGAGCACGATCTCGAGCTTCATCTCGCGCGCGGTATTCGGCACGTAATCGAGATCGCAGCCTTCATCCGGATTGTCCAGATTGATGGTTGGCGGCGCCACCTGATCGCGCAGCGCGAGCACGCTGAACAGCGCCTCGACACCCCCGGCCGCGCCCAGAAGGTGGCCCGTCATGGACTTCGTGCTGCTCACGGCCAGCTTGCCGGCGTGATCGCCGAAAGCCCGTTTGATGGCCACCGTTTCACCCTTGTCGCCCACCTGCGTCGAGGTGCCATGGGCATTGATGTAGTCGACATCTTCCGGATTAATGCCGGCGTCACGCAGCGCATTGGCCATGCACAGCCGCGCGCCCTCGCCGTCTTCGGGCGGCGCCGTCATGTGATAGGCATCACCACTCATGCCGAAACCGATCAGTTCCGCATAGATGTTCGCGCCACGTTTCCTGGCGTGCTCAAGCTCTTCCAGAACCAGCACGCCGGCCCCGTCGCTGAGAACGAAGCCGTCGCGGTCGCGATCCCAGGGCCGGCTGGCACGTTCCGGATCGTCGTTGCGCGTGGAAAGCGCGCGCGCCGCACAGAATCCGCCAAGACCAGTAGGCGTGGTGGAATATTCAGCGCCGCCCGCGACCATGACGTCGGCGTCGCCGTAGGCGATCAGGCGCGCCGAATTGCCGATATTGTGCGTGGCCGTGGTGCAGGCGGTCACCATTGCCAGATTGGGACCCTTCAGGCCGTACATGATGGACAGGTTGCCCGAAATCATGTTGATGATGCTGCTGGGCACGAAGAAGGGTGAGATCTTGCGCGGAGACAGGTTCTCGAGATAGTTGGAATGGGCCTTCTCGATGCCGTAGATGCCACCGATGCCGGCGCCTACGGACACACCCATGCGGGCCGCGTTTTCCTCGGCGACTTCAAGCCCGGAATCCTTGATCGCCTGCATCCCGGCGGCCATGCCGTAATGGATGAAGGGATCCATCTTCCGTGCTTCCTTCGGCGTGAGGTAATCCTGCACGTTGAAGTCGTGCACTTCGCCGGCGAAACGCGTCGGAAAACTGCTCGCGTCAAAATGCGTCAACGGCCGGATACCGCTTCTCCCGGCCAGGATGTTTTCCCATGCCGTGGGTGTATCGAGGCCCACGGGCGAAACGATTCCCAGTCCGGTCACTACTACACGCCGTCTAGACAAGAATCACCTCTCGGACAAACTGCCACTGTCTCGTTGCCAAAAGCACGAGGCCCGACCATCAACCGCGGCTGGTCATCGCCACTGCCGACCCGGCCCCAGGCTGTCTCCAGAAACACAATGCCGCTGCCACCGGAGTGGCAACGGCCTCAGGGAGGTCACGCCGAAGTATCAGGCGTCGCCCAGATGTGCATTGATGTAGTCGACGGCTTGCTGCACCGTGGTGATCTTCTCGGCTTCCTCGTCGGGAATTTCGCACTCGAATTCCTCTTCAAGAGCCATGACGAGTTCAACCGTGTCGAGGGAGTCGGCGCCCAGATCGTCAACGAAAGAAGCGGAGCCGTTGACCTCCTCCTCCTTGACGCCAAGCTGCTCAACGACGATCTTCTTAACTCGTTCTTCGACGCTACTCATGATGTTGATTTCCTCCCGATTAGGATCATGCGGCAACGGCCTCTCGTCAGTCCGCTGCAACTGCGGCCGGTATTGTAGTTAAAACACCTGCCGCAATCCACACTCACTGTGACCCGCCGCGTTGCGTGGAGGCCACATGAGCAATTTTTCCTGTAAATTCATGGGGATGGCGATCACGCCATATACATACCCCCGTTCACATGAAGGGTTTCCCCGGTGACATAGGCCCCGGCGGGCGATGCCAGGAACAGCACCGCCTGCGCGATGTCCTCGGGGGCGCCGAGCCGCCCCAGCGGCACCTGCTCCAGCATGGCCTTGCGATTTTCCTCCGGCAGACCGCGTGTCATGTCGGTGTCGATGAAGCCCGGGGCCACCACATTGACCGTAATGCCGCGCGAACCGACCTCACGCGCCAGCGCCTTGCTGAACCCCACAATGCCCGCCTTGGCCGCACAATAGTTTGCCTGACCGGGATTGCCCGTAGCGCCCACCACCGAACCGATATTGATGATACGTCCCTGCCGCGCCTTCATCATACCCCGCAGACAGGCCT